>JBILJA010000205.1:0-3572 GCA_044368775.1 Burkholderiaceae bacterium | reverse complement strand
ACGCCTAAAGAGCGGGCGGTTAAAAAGCAATTGGCCGCTTTGGACAGGCATTGCAAGCATTACATCAGTCTGTCACCGTTTGTGGTGCTGTCGAGCATGGGGGGCGACAAGGTGCTTGACGCATCCCCTCGCGGTGGTGCACCAGGTTTCGTCAACATCATCGATGACAATACCTTGTTGATCCCGGATTCGCCTGGCAATAATCGCCTCGATACGCTGGAAAATATCATTCATACTGGGCGCCTCGGCTTATTGTTTTTGATCCCGGGAGTGGACGAGACGTTGCGTGTGAATGGCGCAGCTGAATTAAGCGTGGCCCCCACGGATATCGCGCAGTGCACAACAGAGGTGCGTGCGCCAAAACTCGTGATTCGTGTCAAGGTGCAACAAGCTTATTTGCATTGCGCAAAAGCGTTCATGCGTTCAAAACTCTGGGATAGCACGAGCCAGATTGAGCGAAGTCAATTACCGACAATGGTTGACATGATCAACGAACAGGCCGCGATTGAGGGTGTGTTTGAGACGCACGAAGAAATCATGCGGCGCTATCGAAACGAATTATAAAAATGATTGTTATCCAATGGATGAGACACAGATATGACAGCACCGCTTGCAGGAATCAAGGTTGTTGAAATTAGTGTGGCGATGGCCGGTCCTTTTTGCGGCATGTTGCTCGGAGACTACGGCGCCGATGTGATCAAAATCGAACGCACCGAAGTGGGTGATGACAGTCGCGCCTGGTCGCCTTTTTTTCATGGTGCGATGGGTTATTACTATGCATCGGCGAATCGAAATAAGCGCGGGATGGCGCTGGATCTAAAAACCGAAGAAGGTGTGCAGATTGCGCGTGCACTAATCGAAGACGCTGATGTTTTGGTACATAACTATCGCGTTGGGGCGTTGGAGCGGTTGGGTTTAGACTATGAAAGTTTGTCACGTATCAATCCACGTTTGATCTATTGTGCGATTAGTGGCTTTGGTGCCACCGGCCCATTGAGTAAAGAGCCGGCGAATGATTTGTTTATGCAAGCCTATGCAGGTTCTATGAGTATTACGGGCGACCCCGAGGGTAGTCCGGCGAAAATGGGCATGTCCGTTGCCGATGTGGGTGGCGGTATGTTTGGCGCGATTGGAGTGATGATGGCGCTTGAAACAAGGCATAGGACTGGGCGGGGACAGAGAGTAGATACCTCGCTGCTTGAAGGGCATATCGCCATGATGGCACAGTTTTTTACACGCTATTTCTCGAATGGAGAGGTGCCTGGTCCGAGTGGAAGCGGAGCATTAACGAGTCCAACCTATCGCGCCTATCAGGCAAGCGATCAGTGGATTGTGATTTCTGCCTTCAATCAGCGCATGTGGAAAGGACTCTGTGCTGCGCTTGAGCAACCGGACTGGTTGCAAGATCCGCGTTTCATCGACCCTCAAATGCGTGCATCGAATCGCCCGCTATTGATTCAACTGATCGGTGCAGAGATTATTAAGCAGCCTTTGGCTTACTGGGAAAAGCGTTTAAAAGAAAATGATGTACCGTGCTCGCCGGTCAATACGATCGATAAAGTTGTCGAGCAACCGCAAGTGCTGGCGCGTGAAATGGTACAGGCGATCGAGCTAGAGGGTCTGGGAATGATGTCGATGGCCGGCCTGCCGATCAAGTTTAGCGATTCGCCCGGGGCAGTGCGTCTGCCTCCCCCAAGATTGGGTCAGCACACGGCAGAAATATTGACTGAAATGGGTTATGCGCAAGAGCAGATTAACGTCCTGGCTAAGCAGGGCGCGATTGGTCTTGATCCAGGTTGGGTCAAAGTCGAAGCTACTCCGAACTCTCCGGGATAAGCTTTTTAACCTTGACGCCGAACAGTTTGCCGTAAAGTGAGCGCAGCGGTTCGAGCAGCAAGACGATGACAACCACAGACCAAATCCCGATGGCGATCGGACTCGTGTAAAAAACAGATACATCGCCCAGGCTCATAAATAAACCTTCGCGCAAGTGCTTTTCAATCAAGGGCCCGAGTACAACGCCAACGACTAAGGGGGCGAGTTGAAACTCGAGCTTGCGTAAAGCATACCCAATCATCGCGATCGCCCAGAGCATGTAGACATCCACCATGCTATTGCGCACACTGTAGCAACCAATGGTGGCGACTATCAGGATGATGGGCAGAAAAACATGGTTTGGGACTCTAAGCAAACTCACCCACAAACCGATCAAGGGAATATTCAATACGACGAGCATCGCGTTGCCAATGAGCATTGAAGCAATCACACCCCAGAATATTTCAGGGTGTGAGGTCATCATCATCGGGCCCGGTTGTACACCATGTACCATCATTGCAGCCAGCATCAGCGCCGTCACAGAGCCAAACGGGATGCCGAGCGCAAGCAATGGCACCATGGAGGAGGTGGCGGCAGCATTGTTGGCGGTCTCAGGACCCGCGACGCCTTCGATCGCGCCTTCTCCTAGTTGCTCTTTGTATTTCGACACCCCTTTTTCTAGTCGATAGGAAGCAAAGCTCGCCATCGTCGCTGAGGGTCCGGGTAATAGGCCAAGCACAAAGCCCATCGCCGTCCCGCGACCATACGGTCCCCAGGAGCGTCGCCACTCCTCTCGTGAGGGAAACATTTCTTTGAGCTTGACGGGAATCGGCTTGCCTTGTTTTTGCAACGACTCTACGACCGACATGATTTCAGTCACGCCGTACAGACCGACGACAAGGGCGACAAGCTCAACGCCAAGCGTGAGGTCTCGAATACCAAAGGTGAAGCGATCCGCGCCGGTCACCATTTCCTGACCCACGGTGCTTAGCATGAGTCCAACCGCCATCGGGAAAATGCCAGCGGCTAAGGTGCCGCCAGAAATACGTGAAAATAATATCAGTCCTCCTGCCGTCAACGCAAAGAACTCGGCCGGACCAAAGAGTAAACCGACATTAGCCAAGGCAGGTGCGAACAGCATAACGCCAAGTACTGAAAGACCACCTCCTATAAAAGAGCCGATCGCGACAATGGTGAGCACCGCACCCGCACGACCTTTTTTTGTCAGTTTATAGCCATCAATGCAGGTAATGACAGAGGCGGACTCGCCAGGCATGTTGATGAGAATAGCCGTCGTCGAACCGCCATACATCGCGCCGTAATACATACCCGCCATCATGATCAAGCCACTGGTAGGATCCAGAGCATACGTTAAAGGCAGGATCATCGCGATACCCGCTGTTGGACCTAGACCTGGTAAAACGCCGATCAACGTGCCTGCGAGTGCACCAACGAGTGCGGCTAATAAGTTGTTTAGCGTGAATGCAACGCCGAGTCCGTAGAGGAGACCTTCGATCGCGTCCATCTCAGCTCCTGAAAAAATTGATGAGCACCCCTACTGGCATGGGTACTTTAAGGACCGTGATGAAAATGAGATGCAGGGTGGCCGTCATTAAAAACGCATAGAGCCTGCATTTTTTCCACGGGAGCGTTGAGAGCAGTCGTATCAACAACATACAAAAGAGAAAGCTGCTCAACGAAAAACCCGCCCATGGAATGGCGAGAAAATAAATCAGTAGCAGACCGATCATTTTGAG
>JBILJA010000074.1:0-11928 GCA_044368775.1 Burkholderiaceae bacterium | reverse complement strand
TCACGCATACTCCGGGTCAAGTCTTGGGCCAAAGTGCCGGATGGACGGTTTGTCCGGGTAGCCTCACCGTTGGTGCGCCTGCGGATGTGTGTGTCGTGGACCCAGAGCAATATTGGTTAGTGTGCCGTGAAAATATTCACAGTGTCAGCCAATGCACGCCCTTTTTGGGTCGTGAGTTACCTGGACGTGTGGTTGCAACGGTGCTGCACGGCGATCTTGTTTGGGAGCGATTTCGTTGAAAGTTTTGCGTTTCCTTTTCAGGGCTACGTTGGCATTGACTTGGGTGCTGTGTGGCTTGTTGACGCTCGTGTTTGTTTTTCCGGTGGCGGGGCACAAAGGTCGATTAGCGCTCAAGCGCGATTGGTCTGGTGTATTGCTCTCGTTGTGTGGTGTGCGAGTGTCGTATTCAGGTGTGCCTCTGCGCGAGGGGCCGGCGCTTTGGGTGATCAATCATGTGTCCTGGCTTGATATTTTTGCGATCAATCATGCTCGCGCTGCAGTGTTTATCGCCAAGAGTGAAATCCGTGGCTGGCCTTTGTTAGGTTGGTTAGTGGCCGGTGCGGATACGATTTTTATCGAACGCGCTTCGCGCCATGCCGTGCAAAAAGTGGCTCGTGCGATGAAGGATAAATTTGAGCTTGGCCAAGTGGTGGGCTTGTTTCCTGAGGGCACGACGTCACAAGGATACGATTTGTTGCCTTTTTTCGCCAATCTGTTTGAACCCGCTCGGCGCGCAAACGTCCCGATACAGCCCGTAGCCTTATTATTTTTCCACCACGATAAGCGTAGTGATTTCGCGGCCTTTGTGGGCGATCAAAATCTGCTGCAAAACTTATGGAAAGTCTTGGGCGGCACAGGTGTCAGAATTGAGGTGGCGTTTCTTGCCCCGATCTGGGTTCCGGATGGAGAACCCGCACCAGCACGTGCAGCGCTCGGCGCGCGTGCTCATCAGGTCATCAAGGAAGTGGTGTTGAGGCGCTAGACCCCACGCCAGTCTCCTGTGCGCGGGGTTCAGTCGATCAGCAGCTTTGGCAGAGAGGGTGTGCTCGCAGACGCGAATAAACGCCGAGTGCGTTATTTGCAAAAATCTTCTTTTTCTGCGCACTGTCCGCCGAAGGGGATGCGTCGATATAGCGGCGTGTATCGTCAAAATAAAAGTTGGTGAGCGGATCAATACCTTGCACCGCACCGACTGTTTCTGACGCGAACAAAATGTTTTTGTTGGGGACGACACGCAGCAATAGATCAATACCAGGCTGATGGTATACGCACGTATCGAAAAATACGTTATTCAGCACTTTTTCCTCTAGCGATGAGATGCCCATGTCAAGCGCCATGCCGCGATAACGACCCCAGTGATAGGGGGCTGCTCCACCACCGTGAGGAATAATAAACTTGAGCGTCGGGAAGTCCTTGAAAATATCCGAGGTCATAAACTGCACAAAGGCGGTCGTGTCGCCATTGATGTAGTGAGTGGCGACCGCGTTAAAGTGCGGATTGCATGAGCCGCTGACATGAATCATGGCCGGGACATCGAGTTCGACCATTTTTTCGTACAAGGGATACCACCACTTTTTATCCCACAACGGTGGGTCGGTCCAGCGTCCGCCCGTTGGGTCGGGATTGATGTTGGCACCGATAAAACCAAACTCGTTCACGCAGCGCTCGAGTTCTTCGATGACGCGCTTGCCGGGTTGCACGCCAGCCGCCTGAGGCAGTTGACACACGCCGATGAAGTGATCCGGGTAGAGCTTGCAGACGCGATGGATCAATTCATTGTTGTAGCGCGCCCAAACGACATTGGTGTCCTCGTTGCCCATATGGTGGTCCATCGCGACCGCCTTAGGCGAGAAAATCGTCATGTCGATGCCACGCTCTTTCATGATGCGCAACTGATTATTGTCGATGCCATGACGGATTTCGTCATCGGAGACGGCAGGCGGGGGCGCGGTCGGTGCTTGGCCTGTTCGTTGAAACTCGGCGATCTGGTCGGCGCGAAACTTGGCGACTTGGGGCGGGGTGGTCGTAAAGTGACCGTGGCAATCGATAATCATGTTTAAGCTCGGTAAACGATGAAAAAGAGCACTTTACACAATTTTTACGTGTTTGACGGACTTGTCCCTTGGGATAATATCTTGCGACACGATTGTTGATCTTTTGCCAAACAGGAAGCCTAAGCCATGTCCAGCCCCGTGAATCAGCAGACCCTAGACTGGATTGCTGTCTTCGAGCAGCGCGCGACGCGTCACGTCGTGACCGTGGGTGAGCACCAGGTGGTTTGGCGGCAGTTCGGTGAGGGGTCGCCTTTGGTGCTGATCCATGGTGGGCATGGCAGCTGGCTGCATTGGGCTCGCAATATTGAAGCGCTTTCTAAAGATTTTTCTCTGTGGATCCCTGATTTAGCTGGCTATGGTGACTCGAGCGACCCCCGCTTTGATGACTTTTCAACCATGGTCGATGTCACCGCAGAATGTCTCACCCAACTCTTTGGCTCCGTTACCCCTTTCGATCTGGCGGGTTTTTCTTTCGGGGGGTTGGTGTCAGCCAATGTCGCGGCCAAGGGATTACTGGTTCGCCGTTTGGTGTTGCTCGGCCCCGGCGGCCATGGTGGTCCGCGCCGAGAGCGCGGCAAGCTCATCAACTGGAAGCGCGCCGAGACGCACGAAGAGCTCATTGAGGCGATGCGTTTTAACTTGTGGGCACACATGATTTACGCGGATGCGCACATCGATGATTTTGCGATGGGGATCCATACCCATTCGTGTATCAACACCCGTTTTCGCAGTCGGGGTATTTCGGGGCGCGGCTTGTTGGGCCCAGCCCTTGATGCATACAGCGGAGAAACATTGATCATTTGGGGGGAGCATGACATCACCTGCACCCCGGAGTATCTGATGACGCATATGATCAATGGGCATGCGAGACGTCAAGGCTTGATTTTGCCCGAGGTCGGTCATTGGGTGAATTACGAAGCCGTCGAATCCGTCAATGTGTTGCTCAAAGACTGGTTCAGTTCAGGCAGGATTGCGCCCGCGCTATAACCCCCGCTCAGTCCTCGTGCGGGTCGAGCGTTTGCGCGCAGGGGACTTGGATCACGGCATGGTCTTGTAGACGCACCGCAGTGAGATGTCCGCCCCACAGGCAACCGCTATCGAGACAAATCACATCGCTATCGAGCTTGAGGCCGAGCGTGGACCAATGCCCAAAGACGACGGTCACGTCACGTGTTGCGCGCTTGGGTAAGTTAAACCAAGGAATGAGGGCTTTGTCTTCAGGCGCGGGCTCGATTTTGACATTGAGAAGCATGCGGCCTTGTTTGTCACAAAAACGCACGCGTGTGAGAGCGTTGATGATCACGCGTAAACGATCTGGTCCTTTGAGACGTTCGTCCCACTGATCGGGCGTGTTGCCATACATCAGTTGTAAATGTTTTTTCCAATCTGCGCTTTGAAGCGCGGCCTCGACTTCGCCCGCGAGTTCAAGCGTGTGTTCGGCATCCCACTCTGGCAGCACGCCCGCATGAACGAGCAAGTGACCGTAGGCGTAATGCGCTAAGGGCTGATGACGCAGCCAGTCAATGATGGCTTGCGCATCGGGGGCGGCGAGGACCTCGTCCAAGGTGTCTTTTTTACCGTTCTTGCGCACTCCAGCCGCCATCGCCAAGAGGTGCAGGTCGTGATTGCCCAGCACTACGGTCGCGCGATCGCCCAAGGACATGATCCGACGTAGCGTCGCCAGCGATTGTGGACCGCGGTTGACCAGATCGCCCGCAAACCAAAAGTGCGCGTCGGCATCCTCTTGGATATCGGGTTGAGATAACAAGGTATCAAGAGAGCCGCAGCAACCTTGGATATCTCCGATCATCCAGATGCTAGACATGCTCATATGGGTGATTTCTTCCAAAAAGAGCGTGTGCGTTGACGGTGCGCGATGGCATTGCGATTTTCCATCGTAAAGACCGCGGTGAGCGCGAGAATCATCGCGCCGATATTAGGCAGTAGCGCGGTGACCACGGGCGACCATTGATAAAGCAAACTGACATTGAGCGCGAGTTGGTTAATCATGAAAAACCCAGTGCCGAGCAAAATCCCGAGAAACACCTTGGCGCCCACGCCGCCTCGACGTGTCTGCATAAAGCTGATCGGTGCCGCGATCGTCAGCATCACTAAAAGAGTAAAGGGATAGGCGAGCTTGCGCCACATGGCGACGATTTGACGATCGGCTTGAAGTTGGTTGCGGTTGAGGTATTCGATATAGTCCTGAAGCGCGAAAAAAGACATGCGTTCTGGTGTCAAAATCCGAGCGACCAAGCGTTCTGCTGTGAGGGAGGTGTCAAAGCTACGCTCAGCTGAATGCGTGATGGTCACAGAGGGCGTCTTAGACACCTGGGCATCAGCAAGCGTTTGTTCGAGCGAGGGTGCAATATGATTTTCTGTGACCTTTTGCATGACAAGCTTGCCATCGACAAAACGACCGGCTTCGGATTGTGCGACGAGCGCGAGCATTCGTCCTTCGGGAAACTCGTAGACGCGCAGGTTGGCCACGTTGCCCGACGAGAGTAAGTTGCCGACGTTGATGATGCGGGTGCCGCCGTTGGGTGTAGGCTCCTTGAACCAATAGCCACTCGCTAGACGTCCGCCTTCGACTTTGCCGCGCATGAGCAAGTTGGTTTCACTACTTTTTATTTCAGCCATCGGAGTTAAAAACTCAGACAGAATGAGAGCGCCAAAAATAATAGGTAGGGATACTGTCCAGAGCATTTTTAAAAGGCCAAAGCCACTGACGCCAGAGACGCGCAAGATGACCAGCTCGTTGCGCTGAGCCAGGCCTGATAGCGCCAAGATCGCGCCAATCAGCACGCCGATCGGCAGTAGATCGTAGAGGCGTGTGGGGACGGACAGCAGCTGCAAATAAAACAGCGCGCTGAGCGGAAACTTGTCACCGACCGTGTCAAGCTCGTCGACGAGCGTAAAAAAAGTAAAGAGCCCGAGCAGGGCGATCAACACCACGGAGGTGGAGCGATAAATTTCTCGGGCAAGATAACGTCGGGCAGTTCTCATAGGTCTAAGTGTAATGCCCAATCACGATCGGTTGAGTTCTGCGCGCAAAGTCGCCAGCACAGGCTGAACCTCAGGACGCTTTCCATGCCATAGAAAAAAACTCTCAGCGGCTTGACCCACCAGCATGCCCAAACCATCACTGATTTGTGAGGCACCCTCTTTTTTTGCTTGAAGCATAAAAGCGGTTGGTTTGGCGCCATACATCATGTCGTAGGCCCAGGCGCCGGGTGCGTAGAGTCCTGCTGGTAATTCGGGGATCTCACCGGTCAAGCTGCTGGAACTGGCGTTAATCACAAGATCCCAGCCGATCGGATCCAAGGCTTCGGTCAAGCGACCTGCCGATAGCACTTTCGAGGCGATCGGCGTCGCAGCGTGCCATTCAGCGACCAACGCATGAGCCCGTTCGGCTGTACGGTTGACGACATGCAGTCGGGTGCAGCCAGTTTCAAGCAAGGGGCCTAGTACGCCGCGCGTAGCGCCGCCTGCACCCACTATTAGGATTCGTGCGCCCTCGCACCGGACACCTAAGCGTTTCAGATCGGCAACTAAGCCCACACCATCCGTATTGCAGCCATGCAAGACGCCTTGACGCATCCATAGCGTGTTGACCGCTTGGGCTTGTTGTGCCCGCGCACTGAGGTGCGCCCTGGCCAGTTCCCACGCCTCGAGTTTAAAAGGGACTGTGACATTGAGTCCCCGACCGCCATGGGTAAAAAATTGCGTTACGGCGTGCGTGAATCCATCTAGCGGCGCTTCCAGATGTTCGTAGATCAAGGAGATATGGGTTTGCGCTGCAAATTGTTGATGGATCGAAGGTGAGCGGCTGTGTTTGACGGGATTGCCGATCACCGCAAAGCGGGCCGCTGCGGGCGAGGAAGGCATGGATGTCGATTTGACGTTGAGGGTCATGGTTGTCGTGTCTCTAGTGCGCCTTGAACGAAATGCCAAGTTCGGGTCAGAACAAGCTGGTCGATTTGTCGAGCCATGTCAGGGGGAAAAGGCGCGAAGGGTGCCGAAAGTTGAGCAATACGTCGGACGGCTTGATTCAGTAAAGGTTTATCGGACGGGCGATTAATCGTCAGGTCCACAATCGTTCCATCCGCGCGTATGGTCAAGGTCGCTTGCACGCTGCCATAGAACTTGCCATCAACGCCGCTGGGATAGTGTTCCGTGCCGACTTGTTCGATACGCTGTCGCCATTGATCGATATAAGGTGCATAGGCTGTTTTGCGCGCAGAGATAGCATTAAAGTGTTTGCGAGGCTGTGCGTTGTCGCGCTCAATACGCTGTTTCAAAACAGCGATTTGTCCGTTGAGAATCATACTGTCTTGATCGACCTCGTCCTCGCCTGCGACATCGCTTGAGTCGGTGGGGTTTGTTGCGGGACGACCCTGTGTGACCCACTCTCTGGACGTGAGCTGCGTGAGAAGCTCTTGCTGTTGCAGCTCCAGTTGTTGCCTTTGTTGCGTCAATGCCTCGAGCATGATGGGCTCGACGGACTCGCCCGCGAGCGGAACGAGTGTCGTCAGGTAGCCGGTTTGCGCTTGGCCACCGCCGTCCACATTGGTTTGTGCGAGGAGTTGCGCCTGACTAGGCTCGCTCTCTGTCGCAGCATTGACCATGACGATCTCGAGCTCAGAGGGTCTCGGGGTCGGAACGGGGGGTGCGGTCCTATGCCAAGCGAGCAAAGCCAAGTGTATGGCAACAGACAACAAAAGTCCCCAGCGTAAAAAACGCTGCTGCGCAATGAGCCAGCTTGCGATGCCGGGCGAAGTCGCCTCTGCTAAGGAGGGATTGCTGATGTTCACGTCGCTTCGATCAGATCCTCAGGTGGTTGGCTATCCATACTCTCGATAAAGCGGCAATCCATGTCAAGCGCAAGTTCGTCGACAGCCGAGATGTGTAATAAGACGCGCTGTCCTCTGTCGAGTGCGGGTAGTCCGGCTAAACGCACAATCATTGGGGCATTGTTTAGGCGCACCAAGTCCTCTTTGAGCAAAGTGGCTTCGCACTCAGTGATGTTTTGCTGTTGTAGCCAGCGCAAACACCAGTAACGCTCCATACTGTTTTGAAAGTCATGCCATGCGACATATTGTGACTCAAACCCGCCAATGATGGCGAATAAATCAGCATCGCGAGGTTTGAACGGCGCGACCAGAGGCGCGGACACGCCATGCTCGATCGCCGCGATCAGCTGCCACTGATTCACGAGGTCAACGTAGCGTCGTAACGGGGAGGTGCACCATGCGTATTGCGCGACGCCGATCGCCTCGTGGGGAAGGGCGTGCGTACTCATGCGCACACGTCCAGTTTGTTGTGAACGATAGATGCCGGGAAGGCCTTGTGCCGCAAGCAATCCACCCCAAGTGCTATTAGCCAAAATCATGTACTCGGCGACGAGTCGATCCAGAGGTGCGTTGCGCAGGCGCGGGACGATCCGCACCGTCGAGTCCGGATCGTTCGGGTCGCCGTCAACGTAGAAACTGTATTCGACACGATTATTATTCTCAGGCTTGCCGCGGACGAGCTCGCGTTGTTTGCAAAGCGCGAGCGACAGTTGCCAAAGTGGTCGAATCCAGTCGTTATGGGGAAGCACGATGCTTGGGTCCGCTAATGACGCTTCGGTGATGAATTCATCTAGCGCGTTGTGGCGCAAATTGGCGCGTACGGTCAAGCGTTCGAGACGACTTTCGTGCGAGAGAATTTCTCCTGTGTCGGGGTTGGCGGTGACGTACAGCGAGAGCACTGGGACAGGGCGACCCTCGTCCAAGGAAAAAGCAGCGATCACCTCATCAGGCTGCATCGGAATTTTGTCTCCAGGCATGTAGACCGTAGACATTCTGGCGCGTGCAAGTTTGTCGAGAGCGCTGTCTTTAGTGACGGAGAGACCAGGCGCTGCGATATGAATCCCGACGCGCAAATGACCATCTGGTAACTGCGTGACTGACAGTGCATCGTCGATTTCTGTGGTGCTGATATCGTCCACCGAGTAGGCCTCAACGTCTGCGAGGGGGAGATCGCGTGCGATCTCCGGGACGTCGCAGGGCGCAAAGTCCGTTCCGCGTGGGAAATAGTTTGCGAGAAAGCGTCCCTTGTGCAGCGCCAACGCATGCGGCCAGGCACCCGCATCGAGCAAGAGCCGTTCGGGTGATGTTTGGCGTTGCGCGCAGGCCGCGTCGAGCGCTTTCCAAGCCTGTGAGTTTTTATCGGGCTTGGTCACCAAGGACATCGCGGACAGAGCAACCTCTGGCGGCAGTTGGCCTGCAGTGATCGCCTGCGCCCACTCCTCGGTTTGTAATGCTGCCCGTTGCTTCTTTTCCTGAGCTGCGAGTGCCGCCGCCAAAATCTCAGGAGGCGCCGCGCGATAGCGACCTCGGCCCCGGCGATGAAAATAAAGGGGGGCGCTATGTAGCCTCAGCAACAAGCTTGTTTTTTCAAGTGTATCGGGCGAATGTCCGAAATACTCCGCGCCCATTGTGTCAATGTCAAACTCATCATCCGGCGCGCATTCCCAGAGAAAAGACAGGTCGATCTCGTTAGCTAAACCTTCTGCCTGAGGGAGCAGTACATCTGGTTTGGGACTCGCGAACGTGAACAGACAGTTGGCCCGCTTGACCTTGCTGCGTTTGCCGGACTCCGACTCGACTTGTAGTGTCGCGTCGGCTTCAGCCATGATGTGGCCTGTTTTGAACGCGCCATCTTCTTCATATAAAACGTACATGGATATGGGTATTCCGGTGAATCTGTAAAGAGAGCCTGTTAGGCCGGCGAGGCGGCGAGCGCCTCAAGGAGTCGATCATGCACGCCGGCGAAACCGCCATTGCTCATGATCACAATGTGGTCGCCGGCTTGCGCCTCGCGTTTGATTGCTTGAATTAGCGGCTCGATTTCGTGATGCGCTTGCATGCGTGCGCCAAGCGAGGCGAGCACTTCGGCAGGCTCCCACCCCAGGGCTTGTTTACCTTCGCGCTGTCCAAAGCAAAAAACCAAATCTGCGTCTGTCAACGCCGCGGGCAAGCGTGCCGCCATAGTGCCGAGTTTCATGGTGTTGGAGCGTGGTTCGAGCACGGCGAGTATGCGCTGTGCGCCTATCTGCGCGCGCAATCCTGCCAGAGTCGTGGCGATCGCAGTGGGGTGATGCGCAAAATCATCATAGATCGTGATGTCCCGGACGATGCCTCGCACTTCCATGCGGCGTTTGACACCGCTGAAGCTGCTAAGCGCAGCGATGCTGTCTTGAGGCGAGACGCCGACATGGTGAGCGGCGACGATGGCCGCGAGGGCGTTGTGCTGGTTGTGCGCCCCCGTCAGTGTCCAGTGAATGTCACCGAAGTGCTCCGCGCCCTTTGATACCTCGAAAGATAGGGCATCTAGTGCCTGAGTGTGCCAGCCCTCACGCGTATTGATTAAGGTGTGCGCGGCCCAGCAGCCACGTGCAATCACGCGCGCCAGCGCATCGTCTCGTGCTGGCGTGATCACGAGGCCGTTGCGGGGAACGGTGCGCAGCAGGTGATGAAACTGGGTCTCGATCGCAGCCAGATCTGGAAAAATATCTGCATGATCGAACTCGAGATTATTCAAAATAGCCGTACGCGGTCTGTAATGAACGAATTTGGAGCGCTTGTCGAAAAAGGCCGTGTCGTACTCATCGGCTTCAATCACAAATAAGGGTTGTTCGACATCAAAGCGCGCCGAAACCTCGAGGCCGGGTGCGACACCCCCAATCAGAAAGTTGGGTTTTTTGCCAGCACATTGCAAAATCCAGGCCAACATAGAACTGGTTGTCGTTTTGCCATGCGTGCCCGCCACAGCGAGCACGTGCTGGCGTTGCAGGACAAAGTCTCCTAGCCATTGCGGACCTGAGGTGTAAGGTAGGCCTGCCTCCAGGATGGCTTCCATTAAGGGGTTGCCGCGCGAGACTACATTGCCAATCACAAAAAGATCGGGTTTGAGCGCCAGTTGGTCGGGCTCAAAACCCTCGATCAGGTCGATACCTTGCTCTTTGAGTTGCGTACTCATGGGTGGATAAACACCCGCATCACAGCCCGTGACACGATGTCCCGCGGCGCGCGCGATGAGCGCCAAGCCACCCATAAAGGTGCCGCAAATTCCCAGTATGTGCAGATGCATGAACAGTCTCCTGCCGACATTGTAGAGGCAGATGTCCCAAGACTCGTCGGGGGTTAAACCTTGCGTGAAATCAACGCGTTCGAGGCAAGGGGCGCTATGATAGATGACATGAAGAGAAGAACGTTAATCTTTGGTGGAGCAGGTCTGGTGGCGATCGCCACCACGGCGTGGTTCGCCTGGCAGTCGACCTCAAGGCGCGCGCCGGCTGCGAATCGCGCTGTAGGTTTACCGGGCGCGATGCCACAAAAAACTGAGCCTAATCCGCGCGCTTTGTACGAGGCAACGCTCCCGGATTTGACGGGTAGTCCGGTCGCACTCAGGCAGCTGCTTGGTCGCCCTGTCGTTGCCAATTTCTGGGCCACTTGGTGTGCACCCTGTGTCGAGGAGATGCCTCACCTCGATGCCTTATCAAAATCTTTGCCAGATATTCAATTTGTTGGCATTGGTATCGATACGGCATCTAATATCTCTCAATTCATTGCTAAAATACCCGTTTCTTACCCTTTGTATGTGGCCGGTCATGCTGGGATCGCCTTGGTCAGAGAGCTCGGTAATGCGGCGGGCGGACTCCCTTTTACCGTCCTGTTAGATGCAGAAGGCCGCATTTTCGACACAATTCTTGGCCAGGTCTCACCCGAGGATTTAAGCGCAAAAATCGGCCGCTTAGTGACAAAATCAAAGACGTAGATAGACAAATGGCGTGAATTAGCGTAAAAATGCGTACCTGATCATTGCTTTTGGCGAGTTGGCATGGCTCAACACCTCCTTGTTCTAAACGGTCCCAACCTGAATTTGCTCGGGTTGAGGGAGCCGCATCTGTACGGTCATACGACGCTGCCTGAGTTAGAGGCGGGACTGATGACGCTCGCCCAGACCCTTGGCGTTTCGTTGAAAACCTTCCAGAGCAACCACGAGGGCGCCTTAGTCGATCGCATTCAAGCGGCGCGAACAGATGGTACTGATTTCATTATCTTGAATGCGGGTGCCTACACTCACACGAGTGTTGCGATTCGTGATGCCTTAGCGGGGATTAAGATTGCCTTTGTGGAGGTTCATTTGTCGAACGTCCATAAACGCGAAGAATTCCGTCATCACTCCTACCTGTCGGATCTGGCGGTAGGTGTGGTGGCAGGTCTCGGCCCATCGGGCTATGAGGCAGCAGTGCGCTTTGCCGCTCAATATGAGCTTATCTAGAACTTTACGGAAATACTATGGATCTGAGAAAACTTAAAACCTTAATCGACTTGGTGGCCGAGTCAGGTATTGCTGAGCTGGAAATTACAGAGGGCGAAGGTAAGGTTCGTATTGTCAAGTTTTCACAGGCGGTTCAGCCCGTCGCCTACGCACCGGCTCCTGGGCAATATGCCCCTGCTCCATCGGGTGCAGAGGGTGGAGCGGCTGCCGCACCGGTTGCGCCCGTACCTGCCGCGGTTGTCGGTCACACGGTCAAGGCGCCTATGGTGGGGACCTTCTATCGTGCGCCCAATCCAAACTCTCCTTCGTTTGTCGAAGTTGGTCAGACGGTCAAAGAAGGCGAACCTTTGTGCATCATCGAGGCAATGAAATTGCTCAATGAGATCGAGGCAGACAAATCCGGAGTCATCAAAGAAATTTTGGTTCAAAACGGTGAGCCGGTCGAGTACGGCCAGCCTCTTTTTGTGATCGTCTGATATGTTTGAAAAGATTCTGATCGCCAACCGTGGCGAAATCGCGTTGCGTATTCAGCGCGCGTGTCGTG
>JBILJA010000073.1:0-11989 GCA_044368775.1 Burkholderiaceae bacterium | reverse complement strand
TGGGCCAACCAAGCACACCACCCCGGTGCGACATCGCCGCGAGTCCGAATTCACTGTAGGCAAAGCGCTCAAGCTCGACATATGCGGGATGTTTGTCGACTTGATTGGTGTCGATACCAGCACGAGTGCGCACGGAGAGCGTGGGTGGGTGTTTATCTGCGACACCGGCGAGATCGTCAAGCAAGGCGCCTGCCAGGCCTCCAAGTCGCTCAAGATGCGGCAACAAATGCGCATGTAAATCCTTGGGTAGATAGCAGGCCAAGAGGTCGCGCCCCGCGTCCGCTGCAAAAAGATTGAGTCCGTGAGCGTCTGGAACGGGGTGTGACATATTGAGTGTCTCTCTGGCTTAGGGATTGAGGCGGGCGAGGGTTTCCTCTGCAATCGCGAGGCTAGAGGTGAGTCCTGGCGATTCGATACCAAAGAGGTTAACCAGGCCGGGGATGCCATGGGTGGCTTGCCCAACAATCATAAAGTCAGCGGCAGGCTCGTGCGGCCCAGAGACTTTAGGTCGAATACCGGTGTAACCGGGCGACAACGAGCCATCTTTCATGCCGGGCCAGTAACTGCGGACTGCTTCATAAAAACCATCGCAGCGGCTTGGATCGATGTCGTAATCGACGCGGTCGATCCACTCCGTATCAGGGCCGAACTTAGCCTGACCACCAAGATCGAGGGTGAGATGAACACCAAGGCCTGCGTGGTGCGGTGTGGGATAAATCAGACGCGTAAAGGGTGCTCGACTCTGCAGGGTAAAGTAGCTGCCTTTGCACAAATATTCGTTGGGAATAGAGGCTGCAGGGATGCCTTCGATACGCCTTGCAAGCGTGGGCGCGTGTAAGCCCGAGGCGTTAATCAGTACGTTGCAAGACAGGCTCATGGCCTCTGCCCCACCGAACTGAAGCTCAAACCCGCCACCTTCTCGGACCCGTCCAGTCTCGAGGGGCGTATGAAAAACGCATTGTGCTCCGGCGTTTTCGGCATCACCCTGATAGGCGAGCATCAAACCATGGCTGTCAATGATGCCTGTAGAAGGTGACAGTAACGCAGCAGTACAAAACAGTGCTGGCTCGAGCGCCATCGCTTGTTCCGCTGTCAACAACTCCATATCATCGACCCCATTGGTCCGGGCTTTTTGCAAGATATCAGTGAGCTTGGGAATCTCTTCTTGGCTGGTTGCGACAATCAGTTTGCCAATCTTTTTGTGCGCAACCCCTTTTTCAGCACAATAGGCATAAAGCATGTGCCTGCCTTTTACGCAGAGCTTGGCCTTAAGGCTGCCTGCAGGATAGTAAATCCCTGCATGGATGACTTCGGAGTTGCGGGCACTGGTACCGGTGCCGATCCCTTCGGCGGCTTCGACCACCATGACTTCGCGTCCTGAGAGCGCCAATGCGCGTGCGATCGCCAACCCAACGACACCGGCTCCAACGACGATGCAATCAATATCTGTACTCATGATGTCTCGTGATGTCTTAATTTATTTACGTACGTCAGCAGGCGTCAGATCATAGCCGCCAGCGTGATAGACCAAAGGTAGAGCTTCAGTGCGCGCGCAATGTTCCACGGCACCAATAAAGATAATGTGATCGCCTTCTTCGTAGCGACGATGGTTGGCGCATTCAAACCACGCGGCACACGGAAGATCGAGCCGAGGTGAACCATTGGGCGCATTTGTCAGAGGAATGCCATTGAAACGCTCGGCCGCAGGACCGCTCGCAAACCGTTGGGAGACCGACATTTGGTTCGAACCCAGGACATGAATCACATAGCGATCGCATTGCTCTAAGGTCTTGAGCGAAGAAGAATTGCGCGACAGGCTCCAAACCACAAGAGGTGGATCGAGTGAAACGGAATTAAACGAACTCACGGTGAGGCCAACCGGTGACATGCCCTCAGCCGCAGCGGTAATGACCGTGACACCCGTGGGAAATCTGCCTAATGCTGCCCTGAAAAAAGTCGAATCAAAAGAGGGGGAAGTGGCGTTCATATCAGGGGGCAATCCGTCCGATCGACCACTGTCCCGCAGCGCTGGCTTGGTAGGTCAGGCGATCGTGCAGGCGCGAAGGGCGCCCTTGCCAAAACTCGAAATACTCGGGCTTGAGTCGATAGCCGCCCCAGTGGGGGGGGCGTGGAGGCTTTTGATCGCCGTATTGTTCTTTGAGCGCTTTTTCGGTCGCGGCCAGTTGCTCGAGGGTAATAGGCCGACTTTGGGGAGAGGTCCAGGCACCAATTTGCGAACCGACTGGACGCGTTTGGAAGTACGCATCGGACTCCGCAGCCGTCACTTTTTCAACAACCCCTTCGATGCGGACTTCGCGCTCAAGCGGTTGCCAGAAAAAGAGCAAACTCGCCCAAGGTTGGACGGCGAGCTCGGCACCTTTGCGAGATTCGTAGTTGGTAAAAAACAAAAAACCCTTGTCGTCCACGCCTTTGAGAAGCACGATCCTCGAGGAGGGACGTCCCCGTGCATCTGCGGTGGCCAATGTCATCGCAGTGGGTTCGGCGACGTTTTGACTGAGCGCTTCGTCAAACCAGACTGAAAATTGTTCGAAAGGGGATGCTTTGGCATCCTTTTCTAACAATGTGAATTTATCGTAGCTTTGACGGATATCGGCAATAGACATGATTCGGGTCCGATACGGCGCGCTGTGAACAGTCGCCAAACGAGAGTTAAAGGTAACAAAGAGTGTACCGTGACATCAATCGGGTTGCTCTGATTGACCTGTTGTCAGGAAAGGGAGTGATGCCAGTTTAGCTAGCGTTGATGAAGTCTCTCTTTAAGTCGAGTCATGAGCGCTTTCATCCTCGCATCATGAATGCCCGCAACCTCAAGCGCATCGGCTGTTTGAGTCACATATTCTAAGCAAGAACCATAAATCCCAGAGGCTCTCAAGATAATCTCGATCAGAGCGTCATCGGAAGGCTCTGGCACATAGGCCGGACCTGCACGATCGATCACAAAAGCAAGCGCCCGAACAGTACTTTGGGGCGTTTGGCAATCAATCCAGCTTGGGTGGTAGGCGCCTGTCGCCATTTCCCTGCGCCAAAGCGCTTCAAAGATCGGCAAAACTTGATTGGCAGCGACGCGAAAAGCCATGCCGTGGCATTCGCCGCCAGCCTCCAGCCCAAACACCAGACCGGGTAACTCAGGCGTGCCACGATTAATACGAGACCAGAGGCACAGCGCACGATGATGACCGGGGAGCAAGGCGGACCGTTGCTCGATAAAGTCGAACTCGGGTTTCCAGATCAGTGAGCCATAGCCAAACACCCAGACATCTTGAGCACCGCACCAATCTTTGAGTGCGGCTTCGCGCGATGTTTTCAGGCGCTCTTCGGGCCAGCGGTTAAACGTGCTGAGAGGCGGGGCGGTGGGGATATTCGAGGATGCGCTCATGAGGGGCTACCTTCGGACTTTTTTGCTGTTTCTGCATGACGTGTGAACCAACGGCCTGCACCGAGTCCAACGGCGGTCAGCCAGAACAGTGGCATGACCCCAATCACGGCGCCAAGCGCACCAAAAGCAAGCGGTAAGGTGACCTGGCAGCCATTAATCAAAGCCATGCGCAGTCCAAAGGCTTCTCCGGCGCGTCCAGCCGGGGCATTTTGCTGCAAAAGAGCCAAAATACTGGGCTGCGTTGAGCCGAGTCCGAGGCCCAAAATAAAAGACAGGGTCATCAAAATCCAGACTTGTTCAAAAAATGGATAGAGCACAAAGTTGAGACCTGTTGCCAGTAACGCAAAATGGATGAGTTGCCAGGGGCGAACGCGATGTTGCAGCCAGGGCAAGGCCAGCCGGATCACAATCGTGGCGGCTGCGAAAGAGGCCAAAATCAGACCGATTGTGGTGGCGGAGAGTCCGACCATCACACCAAAAATCGGGACAACAAACATGTGCGTGTCCCAGGCGCTCGAAAGCAGCATGTTGGCCGTATAGACACGGCGCAGCTTTGGACTCGCGATCAGATCCGTGACGCTTTGTTTCTTTTCATTGACGGCGGTGGGGGGCGTATGGGAGGTCTTAAGATAATTGCGGACGCGATACAGACCAAACACACAGATCACTGGGGAAATCGCCAGTAAGGCGAACACGGCACGGTAACCAAGATAATCAATCGATATTCCCGCTAACAAGGGTCCGAGCAGACCAGAGGTCGCCATGGAGAGGGAGAGCCAGGAAAAATTGCGGAGCCGCTCTTCTCCGGCGCTCAAGCCCATTTGTCGCTGTATGGCGATTTGAAAAATCATGTGACCGATACCGACACAGGCTGCGGAAATGACAAGGGCAACGAAGTCCTGCCAGACCCAAGGCAGAATAGTGCCAAAGATCACCACAAAGGCGCTCGCTCTCATCGGGCGCCAAGGGCCAATCTGATCAAGCATGCGACCAGCTTTGACTGAAAGCAGCATCGGCAAGAGGGCAAAGACTGCGATGAGGATACCGACTTCGAAGGTCGAGCGTTTGAGCTCAAGTGCAGTCAAAGACACCGCCACGCGACCACCGGAGATCGCCATATGAATCAACAAGATGAGCAGGCATAGCGCAATCGGTCCGGCGATGGCGGACGATTTGGCAGAAGATGGGGTGGGTGGGGACGACATGCTCACGGTGTTAGATTCAAATTGTGTTCCTCTGGCGGACTCTTGTCGAGAGAGAATGCCAGTTTTTTTCTGGATCATGCAAAAATGCATCATTCAGCAGACCACAGGATACTCAATGCAAGGCGTTCAGCCAGAAGTTCAGTCGAATGTCCGCATCGACGACAGCAGCGAGGCAGAGCGCCGCTTCGGTGGACTCGCACGCTTGTTTGGGTTGGAAGCATATGCTGCGTTGCGTCAAGCACATGTGGCCGTCGTCGGTATCGGCGGGGTGGGTTCCTGGGCAGCCGAAGCTTTGGCTCGCCACGGGATTGGAGCCTTGACCTTGATTGACCTCGATCACATTGCCGAATCCAATATCAATCGACAGGTGCATGCGCTCTCGGAGACGCTCGGACAGTCCAAGGTCGAAGCGATGGCCGCTCGGATTCAAGGGATTCACCCAGACTGCCAAGTCACCCTGGTGGACGATTTTTTAACGCCTGAAAATGTCCATGAAGTCCTGCCAGAAACCCTCAGTGTCGTGATTGACTGCACCGATCAAATGAGCGCCAAGGTCGCGATGGCGCTTCAGGCTCGAGCGAGAGCTCAATCTCTCATCGTTTGCGGGGGTGCAGGGGGTAAAACGAATGTGCTTGCCCTGCGCGCGGGAGATTTGTCCGAGGCCACCCATGACGCCCTACTCGCCAGGTTGCGCAATGTCTTGAGAAAGCAACATGGCTTTGCCCGTGCCTCTACCCAGGCGGGCAAGTCACGCAAGCGCACTCCTAAAATGGGTGTGCGGGTGTTGTGGCTCGATCAGCCGACGATTTTGCCCGAAGCCTGGCAAGCCTCAGAGGTGACCACAGAGGCTGGATTGCAAGGACTCTCTTGCGCTGGGTACGGCTCAAGCGTTACTGTCACGGCATCGATGGGACTTGCGGCGGCAGCGGAGGCCGTCAACAAGATTATTCACACACAATCAAAATAACAACTATGACTCAGACACGTGCTTTATCCAAGATTTTGTCTCTAGCGGATTTTGAGCGGGCTGCGGAAAAACGCTTGCCAAAACCTATCTTTGGTTATGTGGCAGGCGCTTGCGAGGACTGCCACTCGCTGCGCGCGAACCGCGATGTTTTTGCCGAATATGAGTTTGTGTCCCGTATTTTGGTCGATATTTCACAGCGCACCCAAACTGTCGAGATTTTTGGAAAGCAATACCAGGCGCCCTTTGGAATGGCGCCGATGGGCATCACTGCGATGTCGGCGTATCGCGGCGATATCGTTCTGGCCGAAGCCGCCAAGCGTGCGGATATTCCAATGATCATGAGCGGTTCTTCGTTGATCCGGATGGAGGAGCTGATCGCCGTCGCGCCTGATGCGTGGTTCCAAGCCTACTTGCCTGGCAAGGTTGACCAGATTGCACCCTTAATCGATCGCGTCGCAACCGCTGGTTTTAAAACGCTGGTGATTACGGTGGATACGCCGTCAGCATCGAACCGCGAAAACAATGTGCGTACAGGTTTTTCGACACCGCTCAGGCCCACTGTACGTTTGGCTTGGGAGGGGATTACGCATCCGAGGTGGTTATTCGGAACCTTTTTAAAAACGCTCATGCATCACGGTATGCCGCATTTCGAAAACTCCTTTGCGACCCGCGGTGCTCCCATTATGTCTAAAAATGTCTTGCGTGATTTTTCTTCACGGGGCCATCTCAATTGGGATCATGTGCGTGAGATTCGAGCCCGCTGGAAAGGTCCGATGGTGATCAAAGGGATTTTGCATCCCGGTGATGCTGCGCTCGCGCGCCAATACGGCATGGATGGCGTGATTGTTTCCAACCATGGCGGTCGTCAGCTTGATGGCGCGGTGGCACCCCTGCGTATGTTGCCGCAGATTCTTGATCAGTTCAAAGACGGCCCTGTGATGCTGGATAGCGGTGTGCGGCGTGGTACTGACGTATTGAAGGCCCTTGCGCTTGGCGCGCGTTGCGTGTTTTTGGGCCGATCGTTTAACTATGCTGCCGCGGTGGGCGGCCCCGCAGGGGTTGATCATGCCATTTCCTTGCTGTCGCAAGAGATTTCACGCAACATGGCGATGATGGGTATCAACCGACTCAATGAACTCACCCCGGCTTCGCTCATTCACGTCGGTAAGCGCTAAGCTTTTATTTTTTTCACACTATTTATTTTTCAAAACGGAGTCAACATGGCAGACCTAGGATTCTCAGTTAACACACACAAGCACACCGTCAGCAACGCGACACTGAAAAAATTCGCTAAGTTCGCCGTGGCGAACATTAGTGATGCCGTGAGCCGCACCAATGGAACGGTTGATCTGCGTCCGATCCACAAAGGTGGCCGCATTCTGGGTCGCGCCTTTACGGTCAAAACAGCGCCTGGCGACAACCTGATGGTGCACAAAGCGATTGATATGGCTGCGCCTGGCGATGTGATCGTGGTCGACGCGGGCGGTCTCCAGCGCAACGCCATCATCGGTGAAATCATGTCGACTCTGGCTGCAAGCCGCAAGATCGCCGGCTTTGTGATCGACGGACCCATCCGTGACTTTGATGCGTTGAGTAAAGGTAAATTTCCAGTTTTCGCACGCTCTGTTTCCCATCGCGGCCCTTACAAAGAAGGCCCAGGTGAGATCAATGTGACAGTCTGCGTGGACGGCATGGTCGTTCACCCCGGTGACATCATTGTGGGTGATCAGGACGGCGTGTTTGCGATTCGCCCAGAAATGGCTGAGCAGTTGGCAAAACTCGTGGCAGATATCGAAAAGAAAGAAAAAGAGATTTTTGCCAAAATCGCAAAAGGTACGCTGGACCGTAGCTGGGTCGATCAGTCCCTGCGCGCAAAAGGCGTTCTCAAGTAATGTTTCACCGCTATAAGCGCATACCCTGATACACAGTCCGCGCTGAATCAATAAAATCAGTCACACTGCCCACTCCGGTGGGCAGTCCATTATTGGACGGAGACAATGAATAAAAAGGTTGTGCGGTTTGATTTTTGGTTGAACCCAGCGTTTGATCGACACATGAGTGGCCTCAAGGACATCGATGTGTCCGTGTGTCAGTACGCGGATGACGAGCAAAAGACACTGGCGCTGTTTAAAGAGGCGCATGTCTACCATATCTGCGCGGCGAGAGACGAGGTGCCCTCAAAGTGGTGGGTCGACGAGTCTTTGCTCAGCAAGATGCCACATTTATTGTGCGCATCCACTTCGGGCGCAGGCTACGATCCGGTCGATGTTGAGGCGTGCAACCGCCATGGTGTGTTGGTTGTTAACCAGTCTGGTTGTAATGCGAATTCTGTGGCCGAACACGCTATGGGGATGTTGCTTTCCGTCAAGCACCGGATCACGGAGTCCGATCGTGTCATGCGCGCCAATGCTTACACCACGCGCGAAGATCTCATGGGCAATGATATTCGGGGCTCGACGATCGGCATCGTAGGTGTGGGCAATATCGGCACACGCATGGCGGAGTTGGCAAAAGGTTTTGATATGACCGTGCTGGGCTATGACCCGTATCTTTCAAACGAAGAAATCAAACGACGTGGCGCCACACCGGTGAGTTTTGAGGATTTGTTGGCACGTTCGGATGTCGTCACGGTTCACTGTCCACGCAATCCTGAGACACTAAACTGGATCGGCGCCAAAGAGTTTCGCGCCATGAAAAAAGGTGCTGTGTTCATTGCCACCGCACGTGGTGGTATTCACGATGAGCAAGCGCTTTACGAAGCTCTGCGTGATCAGCATCTGTCTGGTGCAGGCCTCGACGTTTGGTCTGTCGAGCCACCTGCGACTGACAATCCATTACTGAGTCTCCCCAATGTTGTGGCAACCTATCATACGGCCGGCGTGAAACACGAAGCGCGTGGCAATGCTGCAGCCATGGGGGCAGCTCAAATCGAAGTGATCCTGCGCGGAGAACGTCCGCCACGCTTGGTCAACCCTGAAGTATTTCCAGTATTTTTGGAAAGATACAAAAAGATGTTTGGTTAACAACACTTAAACAGTACAACAGTCATAAACCGAGGAGAATGAGTATGAAAAAAGTCTTCAGTAAATTGGGTCGTCTAAGTTGCGTTGCTGTGCTAGCTGCGGCGGCTTGGTCTGGTTCGGCGGCGGCGCAGCAGTATCCCTCCAAACCGATCACGATGATCATCGCCTTCGCCCCTGGTGGAGGCACAGATTTGATCGCGCGTTTGATTGCACCTTACATTGAAAAGCATCTAGGCAATAATGCGCGCATCATTGTGACCAATCGTCCGGGTGCGGGTGGTGGCATCGGTTTTACTGAGATCGCCAAGGCCACGCCAGATGGTTACACCATCGGCTTTGTCAATACACCGAATATGTTGTCGATCCCGATCGAGCGTCCTTCCAACTACACCTGGCAGAGCTTTGACCTGATTGGTAACCTGATCGATGACCCGGGTGCTTTCACGCTGAATACCTCTTCGCCTATTAATAACCTCAAAGAGCTCGCCGCCTATGCCAAGGCGAATCCTGGCAAAGTGACGGTCGGTTCAACGGGTGTTGGTTCTGATGACCATATTGCCATGCTCTTTTTTGAGCGTGCAGCAGGCGTCAAAATGACACATATTCCTTATAAAGGTTCTGGCGAAACGCGCGCGGCTGTCGTAGGTGGCCAAGTCACAGTGGGTGCGATCAACGTAGGCGAGGCACTTGCTTACATCAAGGGCGGCTCACCGATCAAAATGATTGGTCAGATGTCTGCCAAGCGTACTGTCTTGGCGCCTAACACGCCTACGTTCGCCGAACAGGGCTACAACATCGAAAGCGCCTCTTTGCGTGGCTTAGCCGCCCCCAAAGGTTTGCCAGCTGATGTTCGCGCAAAGCTTGTGGCCGCCGTTGGCAAAGCCGCGGCAGATCCTGAGTACATCAAGAAAGCAGGCGAGTTGTTTGCGCCGATTCGCTATCTCGCACCCAAAGAGTACGAGATCGAATTGGCCAACACTGACAAGCAATTGCGTCAGTTATGGAAGGAAATGCCCTGGAAGGACTAAGGGGCTCATTTGTACGTCAAACCAGCCGCGCAAGGCATTCGATAATCTGATCGAGGCCTTGTCGGCGGTGAGATCCGAGGGGGTGAGTATCGCCTCCTCGACTTGATGGGTTTCTAATAATTGTGTGCGCAGCACACCACCCAAAAGTCCAGACGCGAGCGGCGGTGTCAGCCATGCTCCGTTTTTCAAGACGTAAATGTTCGAGCGGCTGCCTTCGCAAAGCTCGCCTTTTTCATTTAAAAAAATCAAATCAAAATAATCAGGGTGTTGCGCCAGCCATTGCGTGGCGGCGTCGTACCATGGTCGATGCGTGGTTTTATGCTGCAAAAATGGCTCAGCACTTTCGAGTCTCAGTTGTGTGAGCGCGATCCACGGCACGCTTTGCAAAGTAGGCAAGGCTGCGGTTTGAATATCAAGGCGACCTATAGGACTGAGTAAGAGTCGAACACGTGTATCAGAGAGATGGGTCGAGGCTGCACTTGCTTGATCTAACACTGCTTTGATTGCCGCGATGACCGCGTTGTCACCTGGATAGGGATACCCAAGCGCTTGAGCAGAATGTTTTAAACGTCGCGCATGAAGGGGGAGCAGTGCGATCATGCCCGCTGCGTCTGCCTTCATTGTTTCAATCAAACTGGGTTGCGAGTCTTGCGTCATCGATTTGTGTCTAGAATCCGGGCTTTCCAATGGCATTCGTCCCATTCTTGCTCCGGGTTGGAGTCGTGGACGATGCCTCCGCCGACATGATAGCGAC
Organism: Burkholderiaceae bacterium; assembly: GCA_044368775.1. Classification (GTDB taxonomy): domain Bacteria; phylum Pseudomonadota; class Gammaproteobacteria; order Burkholderiales; family Burkholderiaceae_B; genus Zwartia. Next base: position 1,615 of record JBILJA010000073.1, on the reverse strand, counting down.
CCTGGCCGTCATCATCTAATACAAGGGTTCGAATCGCGACATTCAATGAAAAATCGCCATTTGGCCCGAGCCAACCCAAACTGCCACAGTAAAGGCCACGCGGCTCAGGTTCGGTTTCTTGAATACGTTTCATCGCAGCGATTTTCGGTGCGCCCGTGACAGAGCCGCAGGGAAACAGGGCTTTTAAAATCTCTTCCAACGTGGTCTCGGGAGCAATATCAGCGTATACCGTCGAGGTCATGGTCCAGACGGAAGGGTATTTTTCCAAAGAGAACAAGGGTTCAGCCCTGATACTTCCAGGGCGCGCCAGGCGCCCAAGATCGTTTCTCAATAAGTCCACAATCATTAGATTTTCAGCACGATTTTTTTCGCTAGCGTGCAAGGCCTCGCCGAGATTGCGATCCGTTTCAGGGTCAGCAGAACGAGGCGCGGTGCCTTTCATCGGACGCGTCATCAGAGTGTTGCCTGAGCGTTGTAAAAAAAGCTCAGGTGAAAAAGAAAGGACCGTTCGAGCCATGTCCTCGATATAAGCTGCATGCGCGACTGGATGGCGCGTGGCGATTTGGCGATACAGTTGCGCCGGATCGCCTTTTGTTTTGACGAGCAAAGGAAAGGTCGCGTTCACCTGGTAGACCTCGCCTTGCGCAATCCATTCTCGGATCTGCTCAATACGCGCAAGGTAGCCCTCCTTTGGGATACCCGTAGTGACTGAAATAATAGAAGCTTGCGCATCGCTTGTGCATTCCGCGTCAATAGACCAAGGCCGCTCTTCGTGCATCTGCTCAAATATGAGTGCAGTCAGTCTTGGTTGGGTGTTTTGAGTGTTTGGTGACTTAGCAAGCCTGGGCTCTAGCCACTCTCCCAATTCGTACTCAAGTAGCAAAGCGACCCAGCGTCCGGCACGACGCGCATTTTCAATTTTGGCGAACGCTGCAGGCAGCTCCTCGGGTGAAGACGCCACAATGCGCCCGCACGGTTGTGTCAGCACCCGTGCGCGCTGTGTCAAACGATCTTCGAAACGACATTGATTCATGAGCGATTCATAAACTCGTGAAGCACTTCACCGGTATGCGACTTGTGACGCGCAGCGACCACTTGCTCGGGCGTACCTTCGATGACGAGTTGTCCGCCGCCCGAACCCCCTTCCGGACCCAGATCCAACAGCCAATCGGCTTCGGCAATGATATCTAGATTGTGTTCGATCACCACGACGGTATTGCCGGCCTCAACCAGTCGGTGCAAGACACGAATCAGTTTTTCCACATCCGCCATCGACAGACCGACCGTCGGCTCATCCAAAACATAGAGCGTATGCGGCAGGCGCGAGGCACGTCCGGTGGTGATCACGCCTTCGGTCATTCGGGCTTTGGCCAGTTCAGTCACGAGCTTGATACGTTGCGCCTCACCGCCAGAAAGCGTGGGGGAGGGCTGCCCCAGTGTCAGATAACCCAGCCCCACGTCTTGCATCAACTGCAAGGGATGTCGGATACGCGGATGGGCCGCAAAATATCCAATCGCGTCATCGACCTCCATGGAGAGCACATCACCCGCGTGCTTCTCACGCATTCTGACGCCCAAGGTGTCGGTATTAAAACGCGCACCATTGCACGCATCA
>JBILJA010000072.1:0-12070 GCA_044368775.1 Burkholderiaceae bacterium | reverse complement strand
GGCTGGGATCGCCTTTGTCGGTCATCGCTCATCAACGGAGTTTTATCAAGTTAACCTGCTTGGTACTCAGCACTTACTACACGCACTCGCCACCTACGCCAAAGATCTCAAGTGTGTCCTGCTTGCTAGTAGTGCGAACGTCTATGGCAACAGCACCGAAGGCCTCATTTCTGAAACAGCGGTCTGCAATCCCGCCAATGACTATGCGGTGAGTAAACTCAGCATGGAGTACATGGCGAAGCTATGGCTTGCCAAGCTGCCAATCGTGATTGCACGTCCGTTTAATTACACAGGGATCGGTCAAACAGATCACTTTTTGATTCCTAAAATTGTTTCGCATTTTCTTGCCAAGAAATCATCGATTGAGCTCGGCAATCTGGATGTGTGGAGAGAGTTCAACGACGTGAGGGATGTTACTAATGCCTACGCGAAACTCATCCATGCGGCGCCAATCGGCCAAACGATTAATGTGTGCTCTGGCCACCTGATTTCTTTACGAGAAGTCATCGCCCTTGCAACCGAGATCACCCAGCATGCGATAGACATACAGGTGAATACCCATTTTGTGCGCGCAAACGAAGTCATCTCCCTCGGGGGAGATCCGGGTCTGTTAAAGCAATATCTTCCTGATTGGCAGCCTCGCTCGCTTCGCGAGACGCTTGATTGGATGTTGACAACGGGGCAACCCCACTCGATTGATTCGGTTCAATGATACGCGTCGGTTTTTGTCATTATGTGTTGGACAAAGGGATTCGTTCCGGTTCGGTCGATGGTATCGGTCAATATACGCGCGCCCTCGGCGAGCACCTCAATCACGACCCGATCAAACAACAAGTCTCACTCACACCGTTTACGTATGGTCAGGCGACCAACGGGACGATTGCTATGGGTCACCATGCACTCAACAGCCTGTGGTCAAGCGTATCAGGGCAAAATTTCTGGGGCTCTCAAGCTCTGCGAGATGCCGTCGATGTGATTCATGCCACAGACCACCATATTCCCCGTTGCGCACCAACACCTGTCGTGGCAACAATCATGGATGTGATTCCGCTCTCGCATCCCGAGTGGGTGCGTGATGATTTACGAAAACTCAAAAATGCCCTCTGGAAAAAGTCTCTGACTTGGGCGGAGCAGCTCATCACTATTTCTGAATACTCAAAAACAGAAATTATTAAATGGACCGATGTTCCTGCTGAAAAAATCAAAGTGATCCCACTGGGTGTGGACGCAAGCTGGTTTGAACGCTCTCAGGAATCAACAGTTTTGCAGATCAGAAACAAATACCAATTACCTGAAAATTTTTTTATTTCGATTGGTACGCTACAACCGAGAAAAAATATTGAATCCACCTTGCGTGCGCATCAGTCTCTCTCCGTCAAAGAACGGCTAGCAACTCCACTGATCATTGTTGGTCGGGCAGGCTGGAAATGCGAGGCCTTGATCAGGCTCATCGAACAAGACCCTGTTGCGGGTGCGGTTCGTTGGCTCAAGCATGTGCCGCAGCAAGACATGCCCACTTTGCTTCAATGCGCGCGCGCTCTTGTATTCCCTTCACTTGCCGAAGGCTTTGGTTTACCGATTTTGGAGGCCTTCGCCTCCTGTGTCCCGGTGATTACTGCGCAGTCGAGTTGCCTGCCTGAGGTCGCGGGCGATGCCGCAATGTTCATTGACCCCATGAATACTACGCAGCTTGCCAATGCCATGAGACGCATCCGCGATGATCAGGTCTTGGCGGATACGTTAATCATCAAGGGGTTTCAAAGAGCGCGCGTCTTTAGTTGGGATACATGTGCCCGTGCGACGGCTGATCTTTATATAAACATGGCGCGATGATCCGTATATTCGAATATCTCAAGCGGATGGTGCGATCCGCCAAACAACCTCAAGACCTCTTTGCGCAACAGCAGGGGTTGGTGTTCTGCGCCTCGTTTCCTGAGAGCCATATGCGGCCCAATACCTTGACGCTGAGCCAGGCGTGCTCAACAGGCACGGATTCAGGCGAGCCTTTCCTTGCGCGTATCGATGCCTTTTGGTACAGACTAACCGGCCACAGCAAAGGACACTATAGTCTGGCGATCGTCAACCGAGCGCTCGCAGCCGCGCTTGATAGAAATAGTCATCAGCAAGCCCGTTTTGTGCCATTTGACAATGGATACAACGACGCAACGCTGACTAAAGAAAATCACGCGTACGGTCGCCCTCTCGTTTCGATTGTCCACCATTATCCCGTGATCACAGACGATGCGCCTGCAGACCTTAGGCTCATCTTGTTTTTCTGGGAAGAGACTGCTGTTCCTCGCGCGACGATCTCGCTCTTGAATGAAAAGTTTGACGCCATCTTAGTCGCATCATCTTTTGTCGCGACAGCGCTTCGAAATTCAGGCTGTGCAAAACCTATTTTTGTGATTCCGATGGGGCTTGATCATTTAGTTGACTTTTCTGAGCCACTGTTGCCCTTGACGCTCGGGAGTGACGCGTGTTTTAGATTTCTGCATGTATCCTCCGTGTTTGAGCGCAAGGGTCCGGAGTTTTTACTTTCTGCTTTTATGGCGCAATTTACAGCCGATGATCCGGTAGAACTCTACATCAAAACATTTCCAAACCCACATAACAACATCCACGCGCAACTCGCTCAACTGAGTGCCGATCATCCTCATGCACCTCGCGTGATCATTGATGAGGCCGAGATGTCGAATGAAGCCCTCAACGCACTTTATCGCTCATCGCATACCTTGGTACTTCCGACACGCGGTGAAGGATTTAATTTGCCTGCTGCGGAGGCCTTGGCCCTAGGGCTACCTGTGATTGTGACGGGATTTGGAGCGCATACTGATTTTTGTACGACCATGACCTCCTCACTCATTCCTTATCGCTTTGACTTATCCCAAAGTCACCTTAATGCTGGAGAGGGTTGCTGGGTCACACCAGAGTTGCTTGCTCTTGGCGCACTCATGCAACAATCCGTCGAAGAGGTGCGTGCGCAATCAGACAATCTGCATCAACGCAGGGCAGCCGGTCATTCTTTAATGCGCACGACCTACCGTTGGGATCAGTCTGTGCAAGGCATCGCCAACGCACTGCATTGCTTGACCACGTACCCAGCGTTTAGTCATCTCGCACAGCAAGACATCTCGCTGCATCACGTTCGTTTATCCGACGCGGATTGCCTAGGCTTACTCGCCGCGCATCCTCAAGCCGACGCGATCGTGCTGACGTGGGAGCCTTCAGCTCAAGATGCCAGTACCTTGGACACGCTGACTCTTGCGCTGCGTTCTTTACGTGCAAAAGACACTGTTTTGATCTTAGCGCTTTCAACAGCGCCAAATTTTGCTGCATTAAAGCTCGATTCAACCTCCGTCTCTACATTTTTAAAACTTTTTGATCGCATTATTGTTAGGCATATTGATGACTTAAACAAAATGCTAAGTTTTTGTATGCCTAGTACGCTTATGTTGTTAGCTGAGGAGTCCGATCACCCAGGCTCCAATGATGCTCGGAGCCATAAAAGTCATCGAATTAACAATATGGCGAAGGGTCTTAAATTTGATTTAATGCTGTCGAAAATTTCGTTGCAATAGATCATGGCGTTTAAGAAAATCCCTCTGCTAAACTACAGAATTGTTTTTACAATTAGACGTATTTTTGTGAAGACATATGATTTTTCTTTGAAGCTTTCCACTTGGCTTTTTATTCTGCCGGGATTAGTGTTTGCTTCGGAGACAGCGAACAGTCAGAGCCTGAGCGATGCCATTCGTTCTGCCTTGGCACAATACCCAACCATTATCGCCGCCCAAGCCCGCTTAGAGGCTTCTCGCTCCGATATCACGCGCGCCCAGGGTCAGCATTATCCACAAATTAGTTGGCAAGGAACGACTAGTAACTACAGTGGCGTCAACGCAAATGGCGGTGCTGCCGCGTCAGGCTTGTTGCCAGACAATACGTGGATTCAGTCCCCTCAAGTCACACTCAACATCTGGTCTGGCGGCCGTATTCAAGCGGATGTGGATCGTTCAACCTCTCAGTCCATTGCCCGTCTTCAGCAGCAACGTCTGACGCGTGACGAGGTCGCTTTGCTCGCACTGGAAGGGTATTTGAATTGGGCTCGAAGCATAGAGCTTGTTAGTCTTGCAAGGACTAATGTCAACACCCATCGCAGAATACTCAATGATGTCAAGAAAATCACTGCGGTCGATCAGGGCAGGATGATCGATCAAGATCAAGCCGAAGTGCGGTTGGAAAATGCAGAGCTCATCCTCAAACAACGTGAAACCGAACTGGCTGTTTCAGCCCAACGGCTCGAACGCATGCTAATGGGCGCCTTGCCCGCTAAACCCGTTGGCGTTGATCTCATTCGCGGTGAAATTCCAACTTCTGCTAAAGCTGCAGTGGCTTATATCAATGATTTACATCCTGCAATCGCTGTTCAGCTTGCACAAATTGGCGCTGCGCGTGCTTCCCTTGATTCCGCTCGCTCACAATTCTCACCGACGGTGAATTTAAGTTATGGCAAACAATTTACTCAAGGGTCGGGTCAAGGTGACTACATTACGCAATTGACCTTCAATGTTCCGATTTTTAGTGGCGGCTCAACCTACGGCGCTGTTGGCAGTGCCAGCCATGAGTTGCTCGCGACGCAGCAAGGTCTCGCTGAAGCGCGTCTGCTGTTGACGGAGAGGGTACTGAGCATTTGGCCCGAGCTACAAGCCTCTCGCTCTCGCAAAGAGCTCGCGCAACGTCAAGCACAGACAGGCGTCAAGCTTGTACAGGGCTACGAGCAACAATTCCGTATCGGTCGTCGCTCGCTCTTAGATTTACTGATCATACAAAATGATTTGTACGGTTATCAGAGTAGCGCCACAATCGCCGCCTACGATGAACGCATTGCCAAGGGACGTATGCTTGCGGCCATTGGAAAACTGGCTGCAGCCTATTATGGCGAACAAAAAGACGGCCTGCCAAATACGAGGGCATTAACAAACCAAGACATGCCTCAGACGTCTGGTTCTTTATTGCGGACGCAACAACCCAACTCCGTCAAACCTAACGCTCCCTGAGCGCCTCTTTAAACGTCTGCACAGGACGGAACAAATACTCCAACACTGTTTTGTGATCCGTCAAAATATCCACGGTCGCTGTCATACCTGGCTGCGGAATAAGCTTCATCCCTTTGCGTTCAATACCTGGATTTAATATCTTGATCAGGACTTTATAAAAGCCTGGCTCAACATTCACGGGATTTGTCGTGGCCCGGCCACCCGTCTTGCTTTCGTCAGTCAATGCATCTGCGCTCAGCAATTCCACCACGCCGTCCAAGCCCCCATAGTGACCAAAGTCATAGGCGCTCAATTTGACGGTCGCCGGTTGTCCCACTTTGAGATACGCGACTTCTGTCGGCGGAACAAACGCCTCGACCAACATCTCCTCATGTAAAGGGACGATTTCTAAGATGACTTGACCGGCGCTAATCACTGCGCCGATCGTCGTGACTTTGATTTCCTTGACAACCCCTTGCATGGGAGCGCGAATGACAGTGCGCTTGTAAACATCCTCATGCGTTCTCAACATTTCTCCCGTTTGAGCGAGATCAGAGTCGACACGCACCAATTCATTATTAGCCGTAGCAAAATAACGCGTGCGCAACTCGGCGATCTGACCTTCGATGCCTGCCTCCTGCCGCTGCAGCCTCAAGATCTCGACTTCTGAAACAACCCCTTGCTTGACAAGAGGTGCTGTCAAAGCGATTTCGCGCGACAAAGCCTTGAGCGACTTTTGATGTGCGACCACTTGCTGGTCTATCGCATCTTTTCGAGCTTTAAAGGCCTGAGTTTCGCGCTTAACGATCTCCGGATGCTCTTTAAGCGAAGCAGGAAAATCGAGGGGCATATCGTAGGCCTCCGCCCGTAATCGCGCCGACTGGGCCGTCAGAGACAACCATTTCTCAAATGCCTCACGATAAATCGAGCCTGCGCGCACATCATCGATGCGCAGCAACACCTCTCCCTCAGAGACCGCCTGACCTTCATGCACCAGGATTTCTCGCAGCAGTCCGGGCTCCAGACTTTGTACAACTTGTCCTTTACTCGTCGGTATCACTTTGCCTTGGGCCACCGTCACCTCATCCAAAGAAAAGACTGAGGCCCAACCTAGCGCGGCCAAAAAGACAATCAAGGTCGCCCAGATGATGAAACGGTTGGAGCGACGCTCATCCTGATCGAGTGTTGATACCCCGTAATTGGATGAGTAATTCTTTGCGTTTGATGGCTTGCTCATGCTACGGAAGCCCCAGGAGGTGTTGTCGTCTGATCGGTATGCGCGATGGCTTCAGCATTCGACTTTTTCGCCGCCTGGGAGCCTCGCGACAGTTTTTGCAAAATTTCATCGCGAGGGCCTTCGGAAACGATCTGACCTTTTTGCATCACAGCGATTCGGTTGACCCAAGCAAGCAACTGCGGCCGGTGTGTCGAGATCAACAAGGTTTTCCCTTTTAACCACTCACCCAACACACGAATGACACGTGCTTCGGTATCTTGGTCCATATTGGCTGTCGGCTCATCCATGAACACGAACACTGGGTCGCGCAACATCATGCGAGCGATCGTCAGCAATTGCCTCTGACCTCCGGAAAGACCACCGCCAGCTTCCGTCAAAGGCATATCCAAGCCTCGCGGGTGCGCTGAAACCATTTTATAAATATCTAATTGCTTGAGCACATCAACGATTTTGGCGTCACTGATCCAACTATCGGACAAGACCAGGTTTTCACGCAGCGATCCCATAAATAACTGGGCATCTTGTCCGACATAACCAATTTTTGCACGCAGCTCAGTGGGGTCGATCTGCAAAATATCCAGATCGTTGATCATGATGCTTCCGCCCAAAGGCTTGTACAGCCCGGCCATCATGCGAAGCAAGGTGCTTTTGCCACAGCCAACTGGACCCAGCAACGCCATGTGATCACCGGGCGCCAAGCTGAAAGTGATTTGATTGATCACGGGGATCACGGGTTCGCCTGGATAGGCGAATTCGATATTTTCAGCACGCAAGGCGCCCGTGAAGGACTCCGGCACGATATAGCGATGGTCATAGTCACGATCGCGCGGACGTTGCATGAGACCATCCAGCGTTTCGAGCGAGGTCTTGGCTTGTTGATAGCGGGTCGCCAACTGCATGATGCTTCCAAGAGGCATCACGGCGCGACCTGCCAAAATATTACAAGCAATCAAGGCGCCCAGTGTCAGGGTGTTCGCATGGATCATATAGACACCCATGACGATCACGCCGACCGAGCACACTTGCTGCAAGCTTGTCGTCACGCCAGTGACCCAAGACGTGCGGTGACGAATATCCATGTAGGAATCTGACGAAGCGATGTTCGCATTTTCCCAACGACGCTGAAGATAGCCCTCGGCATTGTGCGCCTTGAGCATTTCAAGATTCAGCATCGCTTCCATCAACACACTTTGGCGTTCGCCAGCTTCGCGCATATTGCGACGCATCGCGCTCATCAGTGGCCGTTGAATCAAGAAACTAATGATTAACAGAATTGGGATGATCGCAACGGGAATCCATACAATCGGTCCTCCGATCACCCAGATCAAAGCCAAGAACATGAGGATGAAAGGCAAGTCGGCGATCGCGACGAACAGAGACGAGGAGAAAAAATCCCTCAGCGCCTCGAAATCCCGCATAGAGCTCGCAAAAATTCCGATAGATTGCGGCCGATGTTCCAAGCGCACTGCCATAATCTCACGCAACAGTGTTGCGTTAATCGCTAAATCCGCTTTTTTTCCTCCTTGGTCAACCAGTCGTGCTTTGAGCAAGCGCATGCCGAACTCGAGCAGCATCGCGAGCGCTACGCCGATTGTCAGCGTCCATAACGAGGTGTAAGCCTTTGCTGGGATGATGCGATTAAAAACGTTCATCGTAAAAAATACAGTCGCCAACGTCAGCAAGTTTGCAACAACCGTCGCCACCATCGCATCGTAATAAAAATGACGAAACCGCCACATCGTGTCCCAAAACCAGCTGAAGGCCGCCGTTTTAAAACCGACCAGCTGCTGAGCGCCTTTTTTAGGCGGTGGCTTGATCACAAGCAACTCGCCTGTGGACAATGCATCGAGCTCTTCGACCGTTAACTGCTGATCGGTCATGCCGGTTTCAGCGAAGAGCACTGTCGCGATCCCATCCTTGATCGAACGCAATACGACTGCTCTGCCATCAATAAAAGGCACAACGACAGGCAAAGCGTAATTGGGCATGCCGGAAGGTTGATGTCTGGACCACGCCGCTAACATGTGATGACGTCGCAAGACATCCGGCACAGACGCAGGAGGTATACGACCCTGATCATCCAGGGCAAATCCGGAAACTAAAGCCGCCAAATGGATCGGATGGCCAAACAAATTTGTGATGAGCGCAATGCAGGTCAGCAGCGCGTCGTCGTTAGGTTTTGGGAAATTTTCTTGCATAGCGGTTGATGTTTACTTGGAGAGTTTTATCTCTGCGACAAGCAAAGGACCTTATTTTGTATTGGGTTTATGAATCGGCGCCTGATAGGCGAGAGCAAGCCTACCCATCGCCGCTAGAACACGCGCATGCGCGATGCGCTCATCGAAAGTGGCAATAATGGTATTGCTCTGGTATCCATATAAATCATTTTGTACAGTCAACAAATCCAGCAGCGACCGACGACCCACACGGAACTGCTGGTCGTAACCCGCGACAAGTTTCTGTCCTGTCTGAATCTGACGCTCACCGCGCACCTTGCGCTCTCGCGCCGACAACAGCTCCGGCCATGCGCTGAGTAAACGCTCTCGCACCACCAAGCGCGCTTCTTGCAAGCCTTGCTCGACTGCCACTAACTCGCCTTTAGCGCTACCGACAGCACCGTAAGTTTGACCACCACTAAAAATGGGAACATTGATCGAGACCTGCGTCAGGTAATCACCTTGTCCGCTACCCTGCGTTGTTTGCTTGCCGTAGTTCAAATCAACAGTCGGTGAATGTCCAGACTGTGCGTAACGAACACCTGCTTTAGCAGCCTCAATCTGTGAAAGCTGAACGGCGATCTGCGGATGCGTATGATCAACCGACTTGAGGGCATCCTCTGGAGAAGCCGGTAACGTACCCGCTACTTTGGTAAATCCGCTGGGTGCGGCAGGCAAAGGCTTGAGCATCATGCGCTCGAGACGTTGTATCGACACGGCCAACTCTGTTTCGCGCTGCTGCAAAGACAAGGTCGCATTTTCAAAACGCACCTCTGCCTGATCCTGATCGATACGTCTGCCTTGATCCACCATGGTGATCTGTCGCACGTCATTTAGGATGCGACGATGCGCTGCGACATTTTTTCGCGCAAGACTCACAAGCTCAATATTGCGCGCCCAAATGAGGTAGCCCTCGAGCGCGAGCAACGCAACCTCGTCGCGAGTAATTCTTTGCTGGTGACCGCGAGCTGCCGAGATCGATCGGGTGCGCTCGACCTCAGATTGAATTCGCCAACCCGACCAAATATTTAAAGAGACGTTCGGAGACTGAATCCAACTGTCATTAGGAATCAGTCCACCCGCAGCTTGAGGTCCCTGTGAGGTCACACCACTGTAGTTGCTGGTTGTGCCCTGCCAACTCACCTGAGGATAATGTTGGCCCTGCGCACGGATGATGTCTGATTTGGAAGCTTCGAGGCGCGCCTCTGCGGCAAGGATCGTCGGGTACTGCGCCAAGGCGATTTGCACGGCTTCCGTGAGGTTTTGACTATGCGAAGTCAGCGTCAAAAAAAATAAAAAACAGCCGAAAATGGAGTCTTTTAGCAATGAAGGTTTAAGATGAGCTAAAGGCATGCAAAGTCCGCATTAATGATCGTCCATAGTACAACATTGTTCATTCATAAAGCTCTCAAATTTTTGCAAAATCAACTGCTCTCGGCGCACTGTTTTATCCGCAAAATCTCGCGCTCTCGCCATAAGAAATATTTACTGTTCGTCCCACCAAAAGCTAAATAAAACAGTCATAAACCAGATGCCATGAAAATACTCATTGTTCATCAAAATTTCCCAGGTCAATTCAAGCATCTGCTACCAGAGTTGCTTAAAAATCCAAGCAACGAAATCGTTGCCTTTACGATGAACAACTTTGAGGCCACACACCCCAACTTCCGCATTGTTCGCTACAAGGCTGCTAAATCAACCTCCCAAGACACACATCCGTGGGTGGCGGAGATGGAAACAAAAGTCATTCGCGGCGAAGCTGCGTTTAGAGCGGCGCTCAAGCTCAAAGACGAGGGCTTTAGTCCTGATCTGATGTTGGCTCACCCGGGTTGGGGTGAAAGTCTTTACCTAAAAAATGTTTGGCCTCATGCCAAATTGGCGATCTATTGTGAGTTTCATTACGCCAACTCAGGTCAAGATGTTGGTTTTGATCCCGAGTTTCCGGCCTCAGATGTTGGCGACGTCTGTCGCTTGCAAATGAAAAACGTCAACAATCTCTTGCACTTCAACACCGCCGATATCGGGATTTCGCCCACCGAGTGGCAGAAAAGTACTTTTCCAGAGCCTTTTCGCTCAAAAATTCAAGTCGTACACGATGGTATCGATACGGATGTCGTCAAACCCAATCCCGATGTGGGACTTCAAATCGGCGGACATGCACTGACTCGGAACGATGAAATCATCACCTTCGTCAACCGAAATATGGAGCCTTATCGGGGCTATCACACCTTTATGCGTGCCCTACCTAAAATCCTGAGAGCACGACCCAAGGCTCGCGTGCTCATTGTGGGGGGAGATGGCGTCAGCTATGGCGCCAAACCTCCCGCGGGTCAATCATGGAAGCAAATTTTTCTGGACGAGGTCAAAGATCAAGTCGATCTGAGTCGCGTGCATTTCCTGGGCCATATCGAATACAAATACTTCATCCCGCTGTTACAACTTTCGCGGGTACATGTTTATCTGACCTATCCATTTGTATTGTCCTGGAGCTTGCTCGAAGCCATGGCATGTGGTTGTGCCATTGTGGCGAGTGACACGGCGCCTCTCAGAGAAGCCATCATTGATCGGCAAACAGGTCTCATGGTGGATTTCTTTTCAGCGGAAGAAGTCGCGAACAAAACGATTGAGTTACTCGAAAGTCCTGACCTGAGAGCGACATTAGGTGCGCAAGCGCGCGCCTTTGCCATCGAGCACTATGACCTCCGTCGCGTTTGCCTACCTCGCATGATGGAGATCTTGACGTCCTAAGTTGACTTTACAGGTTTTCAAAACTGATCGTCGTGTCATCGGCCAAAAACGACAAGTCCAGCTCGCCTTTTTCGGTCTTTGGCAACGCCGCCATTTGCTCGGCCTCTTGGTGGGCTTGCGCCAATTTGCCTAGCGTCTGTAAATGTTGCATCGACAACAACTGGCAGTAACACAGTTGCAGAGCACCTGATTGTTGTAGCGCTTGCAGCGCCTCAGCGCTGAGTTGATTGAGTGCTTTTTCATCCACGCAATACAGTCCCTGGACAGCATGTGCCTGTTTGGTGCTGTCTTGAAGTTTGATCTCCCAAGGAATGATCAGTTGATGTTTTTGGAGCACTGCGATCATCTTTTGTGTGATCACGTGATTCGAGGAAACATGACTCAAGAAATTTAAAATATCTTTAACCGCTTGAGTCAGTTGTTGATCCGCATCAAAAAATGCTTCACCTTCAGTCTCTGATACCGAGCCCTGTGCGTCGTTGATGCAGAGTATTTGACGCCCGTCTTCAATGTTGCCCAGCAAAAAGGGAAAGCCTCGAAAGGCCGCGGGGATATAGCCACCAAGCCAACGACCATCAAGCCTGACAAATAAATTTTTACCTGGCTGCACGCCCAACACAGCCACAGGGCTAAAACTCTCGCCTGTCTGAATGAAACCCGTTGGCAAAGACATCGCTGCCTTGGGGAACTCATGCGCCACCAAAGCCACGACAGCCTCCTTGGCGGCAAAGACGTAATTCTTGATACGCAGGAAGCGCTTGTTGGAAAACTTTTCAACAGTAATGGGATGAATGGCCATGGGATCTTCTTAATTAATCTTGTGTGGGGTCGCGAGG
>JBILJA010000204.1:0-3644 GCA_044368775.1 Burkholderiaceae bacterium | reverse complement strand
CTGCGGACTGCGCCATGCTATTAAAAGGAAACTGCAAGCCCAGGGCCAGACCGGTACTGACGGCAGTTGTGCCGACGATAAAGTGTCTGCGGGAAGGATTCGGGACGCGTGCATTCATGTGAGGACCCCTTAAGCTTTAGCAACTGAGTGAATCGCGGCGCGAACTTCTTGGAAACTTCCGCAACGACAAATATTCGTAATCGCCGCATCGATGTCAGCATCGGTGGGCTTTGGTTTTTTAGCTAGCAAATCTGTTGCGGCCATCAACATGCCTGACTGACAGAAACCGCACTGAGGAACCTGATGATCAATCCAAGCCTGTTGCAGTTTTGTAAGCTTGCCGTCTTTGGCAAGTCCTTCGATCGTCTGGACGCTTTTACCTGCAGCGGCACTCACGGGAATCACGCAAGAGCGAATCGCTTGCCCCTCGAGCATCACGGTACAGGAACCGCATTGCGCGACGCCACAGCCATATTTTGTGCCTGTGAGACCCACCTGCTCGCGGATCGCCCATAACAAAGGGGTATTTGGATCCACATCAATGCTGTGCGGCGTGCCATTAACGGTGAGTTTTATAGCCATTTGGGTGCTCCCAGTACGGTGTTTAATGATCTCGAAACGAGTTGCGACGAATTCGTCATTCTCAAGGTATAAAGTTACTACTCCACGGGCATCTATAGTGCCTAGTGCATACCCTATATCTCACGGAACATATCCCTACGATGATTAACCACCAAGTCGTTCTCGCCAGTCGACCCGAGGGTTGGGTGTCGCCTGCCAACTTCCGCTTTCAGGAAGGCCCAATACCCTCCCCGGGGCCGGGACAAGTACTCATTCATAATCAATGGCTCTCCCTTGACCCTTACATGCGAGGCAGGATCTCCGAGGCGAAGTCTTATGCTCGAAGCGTCAATATTGGCGAAGTCATGGTCGGAGGTGCCGTCGGCGAGGTCATCGCCTCCAACGCCCCCGCATTCCTTGTTGGGGATACCGTCCTCGCTGCGTCGGGTTGGCAATTGTTCGCCGCGATGGATGCAAACGCAGTCACCCCCATCAAGACAGACAAAGTGAGTCCTTCAGCCTATTTGGGTGTCCTAGGTATGCCAGGGATCACGGCATGGACCGGGCTCATCAATATCTGCGAGCCCCGGGAAGGCGAAACCGTGGTGGTTGATGCGGCCTCTGGTGCAGTGGGAAGCGTAGTAGGTCAGCTCGCCAAACTTCAAGGCTGTCGTGTGGTGGGCATTGCGGGCGGAGCAGAAAAATGTCGTTATGTGACGCAAGAGCTCGGTTTTGATGTCTGTGTCGATCACCGCGCCGCAGATTTTGCCGAAAAACTTGCTGCAGTCTTGCCAGCGGGCATCGATTGCTTGTTTGAAAACGTGGGCGGTGCGATTTTTGAACGACTGCTCACGCATATGAATGTCGGCTCGCGCATCGCCCTGTGTGGCATGGTCTCCGAGTTCAATCGTGAACCGCACGCCTATCGCACGCTACGTTCCATTTTGATCAATCGTATTCGTGTGCAGGGATTTATCGTTTCGGACAAACTCGAAACCTGGCCTGGCATCAGAGAAAATCTTTATAACCTTGTTGTGCAGGGGAAACTCAAATTTCGCGAGTCCGTGACAGAAGGTTTAGCCAATGCACCGGAAGCATTCGTCGGTCTGCTCAAAGGTGAAAATTTTGGCAAGCAGCTGATTAAACTGAGATAAAAGTGATGCGTGACCGAGCCTACAGGAAGCGATCCAAAATACGACGGCTATGCTTGTCGAGTTGCTGCATATCAGGTACGTAAAAACGCAAGCCGTGGCTGTCCGTGATGATGAGCGTCCCGCCACTGAGACGGCGAATATCCTCTTCGCCTTTCAGCACAAATTTTGTCGCGCCACGATCCGTCATCACTTCCCAGGCACTTGGGGTGGAGTATGTTGAAACTTTTAACAGTTGCTGAATCACCGGCATCACCTCGCGCGAAGCAATCTCCTCGTTAATCAGCATGCGCACATCCTCCGGCACATCGGCCAGCCGATCAATCCATAGCACCTCTTTACCCTCGGTACTCATCAACGCCACAAACTCTTGAGGCGACTGAACAGGATAAGCCCGCACGGGCGTGACACCTTCGTGCATCGTTCCATCGAACAGACGCAACACCAACCGGCCAGCGAGGTTGCGAGTCAGTTGAAAATCATCCATTTTGAGTCTCGCTAGGCGGTGGCAGCGGCGCTTCGGCATCAACCTGCCGCGTCTGTGCCTCGTAAAGCGCATGATAAGCACCACCACGCGCTAACAAATCCTCGTGGTTACCGATCTCCACGACCTGACCGCGATCTAACACCACAAGACGATCTGCTTTGCGCAGCGTACTGAGTCGGTGAGCAATCGCAATTGTCGTACGACCCTGAATCAAATTGTCCAAGGCCTCCTGAATTTCCATTTCTGTTGTGGTGTCGACCGAGGAGGTTGCCTCGTCGAGAATCAAAATCCGTGGGTCGATCAGCAACGCACGCGCGATCGAAATACGTTGACGCTCTCCACCAGAAAGTGCCTGACCACGCTCACCCACCAAGGAGTCATAGCCTTGCGGGAGCCTCAAGATGAACTCGTGTGCCCGCGCCGCGCGCGCCGCTGCGATCACTTCTTCGCGTGATGCGCCAGGTTTGCCATAGGCGATATTTTCAGCAATTGTGCCAAAAAATAAAAATGGCTCTTGCAGCACCAAGCCAATATTGCTTCGAAAGGAGTTGAGAGAATAGGAGCGAATATCGACACCGTCGACGCGAATGCCCCCTTCGGTGACATCGTAAAAACGACAAATCAAATTGACGAGCGAGCTTTTACCGGAGCCGCTATGGCCGACTAGGCCAATCATCTCCCCTGCCCCAATATTCAAATTCACTTCGCGTAACACGGTCCGACTGCCGTAACGAAAGCCTACATTGCGAAGCTCAATGCGCCCCTCCATCCGCACAAGCGGCACCGGACGTTGCGCGTCAGGTACGCTGGAAACATGATCCAAAATATCAAAAATGCGTTTAGCACCCGCCGCCGCCTGTTGCGTATAGGTGACGATACGACTCATGGAGTCAAGGCGTGTATAAAACCGACCGATGTAGGCTAGAAAAGCCGCCAGTACGCCCACGCTGATCGCGCTGGAAGCGACTTGCATGATGCCAAAAATCCAGACCACCAACAGCCCAATTTCAGTCAAAAACGTCACAGTTGGTGCGAAAAGCGCCCAAATTTTATTAATCCGATCGTTGACGCCGAGGTAGCGATCATTGGCCTCGCGAAAACGTGCGACCTCGCGTTTTTCCTGGGCAAAAGCCTTGACTACCCTGATCCCAGGAATCGTATCTGCCAATACGTTGGTCAACTCACTCCATGAACGGTCCACTTTTTCAAACCCAAACCGTAAGCGGTCACGCACCAAATGAATCATCCAGATGATGATAGGCAAAGGCACCAAGGTTGTCACGGCCAGCCAAGGATCGATGGACAACAAGATGACGGCCGTCATCACAATCATCAATACATCGTTGACGAAATCCAGAAAATGCAAAGACAAGAAGATATTGATGCGATCCGTTTCACTCCCAAGCCTAGCCATCAGATCGCCCGTGCGCTTGCCTCCAAAAAAT
>JBILJA010000203.1:0-3656 GCA_044368775.1 Burkholderiaceae bacterium | reverse complement strand
CGCGAGTGCGTGGTGGTTGACCCATTTAAAGGCGCAAGTCGAGTCAAGCACTCAGAGCGATGAAGCCTCAGCCACACAGGCTGCAGATCTAGACCCCGAGCGTGCCATTATCGGTGGCAGCGCCTGGGAAGGCTTTACAGCGGTGATCCGCTCACCTTATCTGCTTGGTATCGCGGTGTACGTCCTAATTTTGGCGATTGTCGCTACCTTGCTTTATTTTACGCGGCTGCAGATGGTTGCAGCCCTAGCGCTCGATACGGACACGAGGACTGCTGCGTTCGCGCGTATTGATCTCTACACACAAGCAGCAACCTTTGTGTTGCAAGCCTTTCTCACAAGCCATCTGATTAAGCGCTTCGGCATTGCCTTGACGCTTGCGCTTCTACCCATCACTGTTGCTTTTGGCTTTATCGGTTTAGCTGTACTGGGATCGCTCGCCGCGCTCATTGCTTTTGAGTCCGCGTTTCGCGCCGTGCAACGCGGCGTCATGCGTCCGGCTCGCGAAACCCTTTTCACAACCGTTGCGCGAGCCGAGCGTTACAAAGCCAAAGCCTTCATCGACACTTTTGTATATCGGAGTGGTGATGCGCTTGGCTCACAAACCGAAGGACTGTTGAGCCGACTCGGGATGGGGCTCGCAGGGCTCGCCTGGTTTGCCGTGCCCCTCGCCGTGATCTGGATGAGCTTGGGCCTTTGGTTGGGTTATACGCAAGCCAAACGCAATGAATCCGCAACATCTAACTTAAAACTTTAAAGCTTCTTTTTAGGAGACTCGCATGATGAACCGTCGCACCTGGCTTCAAACCGCTCTGGCGGCAGCCAGCACCACAGCACTACCTAGCGCTTGGGCACAGGCCTTGGCAACGAGTGGTCCTCTCTTGACAAGGGCCATCCCCTCGAGCGGTCAACGCCTACCCATCATCGGTCTTGGCAGTTCTGCCACGTTCGCGCAAGTCGCCCGCTCCGAGGACCGCGAGGCTTTGAAAAATGTCATGGCGAAAATGGTTGAGCTAGGCGGCACCGTTTTTGATACTGCCCCGAGCTATGGTGCCTCCGAAGAAGTTGCGGGTCAGATCGCGCAGGACGCAGGTATCGCTCAAAAACTATTTTGGGCCACCAAACTCAACGTCGCGCCTCGTGGTGGTGGCGCAGCGGATGCGACTGCCGCACGCGCGCAACTCGACGCGTCCTTCAAACGTATTGGTAAATCCGTCATTGATCTTATTCAAATACACAACATGGGAGACGTTCAGACGCAACTTCCTATTTTGCGCGAAGCCAAGGAAAAAGGTCGCATTCGCTATCTCGGGGTGACGACGACATTCAGCAATCAATACGACAGCTTGATCGAAACGATGCGTACGCAAAAAATCGACTTCATCGGCACAAACTATGCCATCGATGATTTATTCGCTGAAAAAACCATTTTGCCACTGGCTCAAGAGCGCGGGATCGCCGTGCTCTGCTACGCCCCCTTTGGTCGCACCCGGCTCTGGAGTCGCGTCAAAGGCCAAACCGTGCCAGACTGGGCCAAAGAGTTCGATGCCACGACCTGGGCCCAGTTTTTCTTGAAATTCGTCGCGAGCCACCCTACCGTCACATGCATCACACCCGCGACCAGTCGTGTCTCAAACATGATTGACAACATGGCCGGTGGTATCGGTCGCTTGCCGGATGCAGCGATGCGCAAACGGATGATCCAGTTGATAGACAGCCTGCCCAAGGCCTAGAACTTAAAGCTCGCGCCTGGATAGTCTCATTGTGCTAAATTCATGGTGTCGGCGTTGTTTGCGCCGCAGCATTTTTTGATGCAACACCGCATCGCGCACAATGTCCTTATTTAAACGTTCCGTCGTCTCCGAAATCACCAACCACTTCAGCGTCGTTCTGTCGACGCTGGTTGTTGTATGGCTGAGCGTCATATTGGTACGCCTACTTGGGGAGGCCGCCGCGGGGCGTATTGGCGCGGATGTCGTGATTGGCCTGGCCGCCTTCACCACAATCGCCGCACTCCCCATCATCTTGGCGGTCTCAATTTTTATCGGTGTCCTGACCACCATCACCCGCAATTTCAGAGAATCTGAGATGGTCGTGTGGTTTTCGAGTGGCCTCTCGCTCCTAAACTGGATCAATCCTGTGATGCGCGTGGCTATTCCCGTCGCAGTCCTGATCGCCTCACTCACCTTGTTTGGCACACCTTGGGCTAATCAACAGATCGGCGAGTACAGAGCCCGCTTCGAGTTGCGTTCTGATCTATCCAAAATTACCCCTGGACAGTTTCTGGAAACAGAAGGCGGGGCCCGCGTCTTTTTTGTTGAAAGCCCGAGCGTGCCCGATGGGCCCCTCGGTCAAGTTTTTATGCGCATCATCGATCCCGACTGGTTGACGCTGATCACGGCCTCCTCGGCCGATACCGCCATCGAGGCGAATGGTGACAAATTTCTAGTCTTAGGCCCAGGACAGCGTTACGACATCAAACCGGGAGCGCCTGAAATGCGTCTGTCAAAATTTGACGCGTTCGGCGCCCGGATCGAAAGTAAAGACGGCGAAAAATCCCTGGAAACCGCACGCGAGCGAACACTAGAAAGTCGCCGTTCCCGCCCAACCGAATTACTCCTCACGGACAATGTACCCGCTTCCTACGGGCAGCTTATGTGGCGACTGGCCGTTCCTCTCGCAGCGCTGAGTCTCGCATTGATGGCTATCCCGCTTGGTGCAGTGAATCCACGCATGGGACGCTCCGGCGACCTCCTGATCGCAGGCTTGATTGCCATGCTTTATCTAAACCTGATCAATATTTCCCAAGGCTGGATCATCAACAGCAAGCTTTCATTTAGCATTGGCGTCTGGTTAGTCCATGGCGTCTTTGGTCTCTTTACCGTTGTTCTACTCTGGCACCGCTTACGCGTCAAACTCCCTAAACCCCCAGTCGTGCCAAGCGCGACTTGATTTTCTCCTTACAGGAAACAACATGAGTTCACTCGAAATAATTGAAGTCGCTGCTGGTAGCGGCACCGAAGCCACAAAGGGCAAGCACGTCACAGTGCACTACACAGGCTGGCTTCATGAGGCCGCAGCGCCTGAAAATAAAGGCGCCAAGTTCGACAGTTCGCGCGATCGCGGTGATCCGTTTGATTTTCCTTTGGGTGCAGGTCATGTCATCCGCGGCTGGGACGAAGGCGTTGCAGGCATGAAAATCGGTGGCAAACGCACCTTGATCATCCCTCCCGAAATGGGCTATGGCGCGCGCGGCGCAGGTGGCGTGATTCCACCTAACGCCACATTAGTCTTTGATGTCGAGTTGCTCGAAGTCAACTAAGCGGTCTAAAAAATGTACGTTGAACTTCCGGACATGTTCAAAAGAGCATGCCCGGATTTTTTTTGCTTGATCTACTTAGTATCAAATACCCACTAGCAAGCCACTCGCACCCAACACTGCACCGATTGCGAGTAATAACAACATGTGTACCTTGGTGCGATAAACAATGGCGGCAGTCACCGCCGCTAATAACCAGAGCGGCCAGTCACGCACACCCTCTGTATTTGCCGTCGCCAATAACCAACCGGCGGCGACCATCATGGAAATGACAACTGGACTA
Source organism: Burkholderiaceae bacterium (assembly GCA_044368775.1). Classification (GTDB taxonomy): domain Bacteria; phylum Pseudomonadota; class Gammaproteobacteria; order Burkholderiales; family Burkholderiaceae_B; genus Zwartia. The sequence goes on along the minus strand of JBILJA010000203.1, from coordinate 57 downwards.
AGACCAAGTTTAAAAGCGCGCACCGCCCGAAGATCTTGATTTTTTTGCACCCAGCGC
>JBILJA010000092.1:0-9527 GCA_044368775.1 Burkholderiaceae bacterium | reverse complement strand
CTGAAGGCTTGCCCTTAAGAAGATGACCGCCGGCATAAAAGCGCCAAATACCTCTGCTCGATGCAGTCCAATCCATAACGGCTCTATGGAACCAAGCCAGATCATGGACGTGGCAGAAATCGCCAGAGCGATCAGAAAGATTGCGCGCACATGGGAGCTTGACCGGGCAAAGGCACTGACTGCAAAAATGCATAAAAATACGATGGCTGCAAAAGAAAAGATGTATTTACCCGAAAGCAAATACATCTCTTCAAAAATCAGCAGAAACAACAAAGCAAACCCTGATAGACTCAAGAGCCTGTCAGGGCGTCCCCCCGCACCGCTTAATGTTGCATGCCCCACTTTTTGATTGTTCTAGCTTCCAAATTATTAAAAAAGACGTTCTCAACTAGCAGGCCCACAATGATGATGGTGAACAGTCCAGCAAAGACGCCAGGGATATCAAGCAAGTTCTTATTTTCGTAGATAAACCATCCCAAACCACCTGATCCTGATGAAACGCCAAACACAAGTTCAGCTGCAATCAACGTACGCCAGGCAAACGCCCAACCGACTTTTAGTCCTGTCAAAATACTCGGAAACGCAGCCGGCACCAATATCATGTATACATAGCGCAGACCACTCAAGCCATAGTTTCGACCGACCATGCGCAGGGTATTGCTCACGCCGAGAAAGCCTGCATGGGTGTTCAAGGAAACAGCCCAAAGTACCGAGTGCACCAGAACGAAGACAATGCTCGAAGGACCTAGCCCAAACCAGATAAGCGCCAGTGGCAACAGTGCAATGGCAGGTAAGGGGTTGAACATACTCGTGAGCGTCTCAAGCAAATCAGACCCAACCCGAGTGGTAATCGCTAAAAAAGTCAGCGCCGCTGCACAGAGCAGGCCGATCCCATAGCCGATCAGCAAGATCTCGATTGAGTGCATTGCCTTACCGAGCAATCCCCCATTGACGATGGCATCAATGAAGGCAGTAATAGTCGCGCTGAATGTTGGGAACACCAGCGGATTATTCAGGTTTAGCGCATAGATTTGCCAAATGCCGGCAATGATGATCAGAAGAATGGATTTTCTAAGCCAGCCCTCGTTTGAGAGTCGCTCCCAAACGGTTAACGGTTTCTGAACGACACCGGAAACAGGGCTGGTTTGCTCCCGGATGAATTCGGGACGAAAATTTTGCTCATCACGCATGATCCGTTTCCTCATCTTCAACAATGTCTTTAAATAACATGTCATGAATTCGATCTGATAGTCGGGCACCAGAGGAATCCACGGGGTCTAACCCATCGCTATTGAGCTCGGCTTTCACTTGGCCCGGATGGGGCGATAACAATAGGATTCGATTACCGATCAAAACCGCTTCCGGTATTGAGTGCGTGACGAACAAAACAGTAAATTTGGTATCTTCCCAGAGTTGCAGTAATTCTTCTTGCATCTTTCGTCGGGTCAAGGCGTCTAGCGCGGCGAATGGTTCATCCATCAACAGTACATCGGGCTCCATCGCCATGCCTCTGGCGATTGCAACGCGCTGCTTCATTCCACCCGATAACGTATGCGGCATTGAATTGGCGAATTTTGTTAGGTTGACTTTGTCAATGTAATAAAGTGCGACTTCTTCGGCCGCTTTCTTGCCTAACTTTCCTGAGGCCTGGAGAGAAAACATGACGTTTTCCTTCACTGTCTTCCATGGCAGCAATTGATCAAACTCTTGAAAAACCATGACTCTGTCAGCACCCGGCTTCTGAACCGCAGTGCCATTAACCAGGATAGAGCCTTCAGTGGGGCGAAGAAATCCACCAATGGCCTTCAAAAGCGTCGATTTGCCGCAGCCTGAGGGTCCAAGCAAAATGAACCGGTCAGACGGGTAGACATTAAAGGAGACTCGATATGTTGCAGTGACCAAATGGTCTTTGGTTTTGTATTGCAAAGTCACTCCATTTACTTCGACCAATGGCTTTGCTTCATGGGACGCTTGCATTTTCTCTCCAGTATCAGGACAGCAGAGCCTAGCTGCCGTTCAGGTTGTGAATATTTTCAAAGAAAAGCTCCTTCCATGACTGAGGACGATTTTTCAGTATCTTAATATCGTTCATGAACTGCGCAAAGGGAAGCAGTCGTTGAGGCGCCAACTCATACTTAATAAGCGGGTTCTGCATGATGGCGAGGATATCCTCGACTTTTTCTTTGCCGCCACCTTCGGCAACGTAGATTTCAGCAGCCGCCTTCATGTCTTTGTTGATAAATGCAGTCGCCTCTTGGAGCGCGGCCATCACGGCACCGAACGTCTTTGGGTTTTCTGTACGGAACTTGTCTGCTGCCCAAACCATCAGGAATGTGTTCGGGCCGCCCATGACATCATATGAATTAAGCACAATTCGAATTTTGGGGTCAAGGATCGCTCGATTCCAAAAGGGTGGTGAAGTGAATTGAGCAGTAACGCCCCCGGTGCCTGATAACAATGCTTGAAGGCCAACTGGATGGGCCAGGTTTACCATGAGCGGGTTGAATTTCCTGTAGTTGTCCATGCCGAACTCTTTTACAGCAGCCATTTGCAGGTAAATTGTCTGCACTGAGCTACCAGCTCCTGCCATGGCAATGCGGTCTTTGTCTGTGAAGTCTTTCAATGCTTTCACATTTGGATTGCTCGTAATGAGCATGTTTGGCATGGAAGAAAGTGCAGCGACTCCTTTGACATTCATGTTTCCTTTGGTCCGATCCCAAAGAATCAAGGCCGGTCCGGTGCCACCGGAGGCAAAGTGCAAGCTTCCGGATAACAAAGCATCGTTGGCAGATGAACCACTTCCCAAGGTTGCCCAGTTAACTTTGGTGTTATTTAAACCGGCTAGTTTCAGATGTTTCTGTACAAGCTCATTGCGCTTCATCACAGAGAGCTGTAGGTAACCAATGCCGTACTGAGACATCAGGTTGACCGCAGGGACTTCCGCTTTTGCAGCACTAACGCCTAAAATAGCCAGCACGCTGGCCACAAGGGCTACTTTACGTATCAATTTCATGACTGTCTCCTTTATGAATAGGCAGCGCTCTTTCAGACGCCTTATTTATGCCCTGAATGCTTTATGACATGTCAGGGCCTAACTCCATACTTGGGCTTGGGCCCAAGCGAAGTTAATCTTTTGTATTTCGAGGCTTCTATAAGCCTGCATAAATACGCTCGCGTATCACGCGGATCAATGATTTCTTCGACACCAAAAACTTCAGCAGTTAGGTAAGGTGATGCGAACTCGCGAAGCTCTTGCTCGATCTGCTGTTCGCGTTCTTTTGGATTCTTGGCTGCTGCAATTTCGCGTTTAAAGGCAGCACTCACACCGCCTTCAAGCGGCAGTGATCCCCATTCAGCCGACGGCCAGGCGATCTTCATGTCTAGTCCATTTTTGTCAGTAGCGCCCATGCCTGCCATGCCATAACACTTGCGTACCACCACTGTGTAGATAGGTATGGTTGCCTGCAAACCAGCGCAGACACACTTCATGCCCTCACGCAGGGTGGCTTCTGCCTCGGCGTCTTTACCGACCATGAATCCAGGGACATCAACAAGAAACACAACCGGGATGTGGAATGTGTCGCAAAGATCGATGAAGTGGGTTTGCTTTCGGGCGGATTTGGCATCCATTGCGCCGCCGTAAACCATCGGATTATTCGCGATGATGCCTACTACGTTTCCATGCATGCGGGCTAACGTGGTGATCACACTCTTGCCAAAGGTAGGCGCAATCTCAAAGGTAGACTCTTTATCTACGATTAAGTTGATCAGTTTGCGCATGTTGTAGGGTCTGCGTCTATTTTTGGGGATGATGCTCGCCAAAGCCTCTTCGCGCCTGTTTGGCGGATCAGATTGGTCACCTACGGGTGGCAGCTCCCAAACGTTCTGAGGCATATAACTGAGAAAGCGCCGAATCATTTCCCAGCATTGCTCTTCATTTGCGGCGACGTTGTCGATCGTTCCGGCTTGGTCAACGGCGACTGCAGACCCGCCAAGAGCCTCTTTAGTGATTTCCTGGCCAAGTGATCTTGCAACAACTGGAGGGCCTGCGGCAAAAACTTGGCTTGTTTCTTTGACCATGACTGACCAGTGGGACAGAATGGCTCGTCCTGCAGGACCACCGGCAGCTGTTCCCATGACAGCACAGACGACAGGTACTTCACCAAGTAGCCGAACAGATTGTTCAAAACCATGCACACCGGGAAATACAGAGTGGCCTCTTCGCAAAATTGACGTCACACTGCCACCGGCGCCATCGATAAGGTTCACCAAGGGAATTCTGTAGTCGTGAGCCAGATCTTCGATAAAGCCACCTTGACCACCTTTTTTACGGTCACCGCTCCAGCTAATCCCACCTTTGACGGTGAAATCCTCCCCGCCTATAGCGACAGGCCGACCCCAAATTTCTCCAAGCCCGCAAACATAAGGTGCAGGGGTAAAACGTTCGAGCTTGCCGCCTTGGCGCTCACTTTTTCCAGTGAGCGTACCGACTTCCTGAAAACTTTCTTGATCCAGTACGCCATTAAGCCGCTCGCGAATGGTCTTTCGGCCATTGGCATGATGCCGCTGGATCGATTCTTCTCCTCCCAGAGCCTGGGAAAGCGCGCGACGCTGCTGTAGTTCAGCTAGCTCAACGGACCAGTCGTCTAAGTCATCTGCGCCAGCGGGGTTTGTATTTAAAGGATTCATGAGATTAACCAATGTCTGCCAGAACCTGCCCTTCGGCAACTGAGTCCCCTTCCTTGACGTGTAACGCCAGCAGCTTGCCTCCATCTTCACAAATCAAAGGAATTTCCATTTTCATGGACTCAATGATCATGATGCTGTCGCCCGGTGCAATATCGTCACCCACTGCAGCGACAATCTTCCAGACAGATCCGGTGACTTCTGATTTGAGCTGTTCTGCAGCCATGTTTAATCCTTAAGTAAGTTAATGAATAGTCGCTGATTTTTGGGGGATACTTTTCTTGTTTGCTGCTTGAACCACCTCGATTGCCAGACCCGTATGCACAGCCCCGCTCGCAAAACCCGAGGACTGAAGAATCTGTCGCAGCGCTTCTATATTGGTTGACACGCCACTGATCATGGTGGCATCGAGGGCACGCATCAATTGCGCGATAGCCAAGTCCCGTGTCGGGGCATGTGCAATGATTTTGGCCAGTAATGGATCGTAGTAGGGCGTGACGTCCATCCCTTCCCTATACCCTGTCTCGACCCGGATGCCTTTGAGTGCGGGTAACTTGAAAGTCTGCAACTTACCGGGCGAGGGGTAAAACCGTTTAGAGTCTTCAGCATAGATTCTTAGCTGGATTGCATGTCCTGAAGGGGCTCCTGGCGGTGGTAGGGCAGTCGATAGCTTTTCTCCAAAGGCTATCAGCACTTGGGCGCGCACCAAGTCAACCCCCAGAATTTCTTCGGTCACACCATGTTCGACTTGCAGCCGTGTGTTCATCTCCAGAAACCGAAAGTCTCCTGCGCTTGTCCGCAACATCTCTATGGTGCCCAGACTGTCATAGCCTAGATTGCGTAACCCGTGTTCAATCTGAGCGCATTGCTGCTCAATCACGGAACGCTCAATACCTGGTGCAGTCGCTTCTTCAATGATTTTCTGATGGCGCCGCTGAATAGAGCAGTCACGCTCAAAGAGCACTCTGATGTCACCATACTTGTCGCCAACAACTTGAAACTCGATATGGCGAGGCTCGATACAGAGCGATTCAAGATATAGCGCTTTACTGCCAAATCCGCGCTGTGCCATGGAGCCTGCTCGGTCAACCGCCTCTAGAAGCTGGTTGTCATCATGGGCTACGAGCATACCGATACCACCACCACCCTCAGCTGGCTTGACAATCACTGGGTATCCAATTTGACGAGCCATCGCGACGATCCCTTCGCTGTCTGGTGGCAATAACTCACTTGCAGAACCCATTGGCCATCGGGCAGCAGCTGCAAACTCACGCGCCTTGGTCTTATGGCCCATTTTTCTAATCCATTCGGGAGTAGGTCCGATAAATGTGTGTCCCGCATCAATCAAGCGTTGAGCAAAACCCGCATTCTCGGACAAGAAGCCGTAACCTGGATGTAAAGCGGTCGCACCGGTCTTTTTCATCGCCTCAAGTAACGCATCCTGGTTCAGGTAGCTCTTAACGGCAGCCGGCTCACCGAGCCCGTACGTTTGCGTAGCCGCCTCAAGATAGGGCGCATCCCGATCAGCATCTGAGTACACAGCCACGGAGTCCACGCCCATTTGATTGAGCGCTCGGATAACTCGGGCAGCGACTGCTGATCGATTGGCAACGAGAACTTTGGGTTTATTCATGGTGATTAATAACTTGTTGGCCAGGCACGCATCAAGTGCTCACCGATGTCGTTGGTGAGTCGAAGGCAGTGAATATCAAGCATTTCCTTTAAAAATGAACGCGTCTCGGTCGGTAAGATGACCGTCTGTACAGCGTAGATTGCTGCAATATCCCAAACAGAATTGGCCTTGTTCATTTGTGCAAGTGCCTCGTCAAAGCCGACATCACCCGGTGAAAGTCCGTGCACGATCTTTACGGCAAATTGGGCGTCCATGAAGCTGACCTCAGCGCTTGGCCATGCTGCAAATTCATCTGAGTTTTTGCCGCCACCCATGTTCAAGTAGGCTTGGCCATAACTTTTGCGCAGCAAGATAGATATTTTAGGTACTGTGACCAATGACAATGCATTCATGAAATTCATGATTTTTCCAGGCGCACGACGCTTTTCAGCTTCCGTACCAATCACAAAGCCTGGTGTGTCCACTAAAAAAACTAGGGGAATATTGAACGAATCGCACATCACAATGAATTTGGTGATCTTGTCACAGGCATCGGTGTCCAGCGCGCCTCCCTTATGCATCGGATTGTTGGCGATAAACCCCACAGACTTTCCATCCAGGCGTGTCAGAGCTGTTACTGCTGTTTTGCCAAAGCGCGCTTTCAACTCAAAAAAAGAGTCTTTGTCGACAATGGCACGGATAACTTTTCGGACATCGTAGACTTGGGTGCGGCTCTCAGGGATCAAACTCGCGATATCCTGCACGGCAAGTTCTGAGCCGTCAGGCACGCTGGCTACTGGGGCTGGTTCCCGATGGTGTGACGGGAGATAACTCAAAAACCTTCGGATTGCTTCTAAAGCTTCTTCGTCAGAGTCAACCACCATATCGGCAAAGCCTGTCACCTCGGCGTGCAAACGCCAGCCACCCAACGCCTCAGGATCCACCTCCTCGCTAATGGCCATAGACGCAAGAATTGGGCTTGAGACAGCGAGAATAGCCCCTTTGCGCATAACGTTGAAATCGGACATGACCGAGTACCAGGAAGACGAGCCGTATGACATCCCAAGCGTAGCTGACACCCATGGGATTTCACGCGTGCGGCGATACTGAGTGCCGTCGTTGCCCAGCAATGAGCCCATACCGGCCGAGCCCATGTGGTCAGGCATCCTTGCACCCGAAGACTCGCCAAGAAAAATCAAGGGCATGCCGCGCTGAGTAGCGGTTTTCTTTATGTGCCCAATTTTCTTGCCGTTGGTTGCTCCACTTGATGCGCCAAATACGGTGAAATCGTTTGACACAATCGCAACACGGCGTCCATCAATTTTTCCAAATCCAGCTACTTTGCCATCGCAAGGAGACTTATCCTTGGCGCTCGCCAAAGACGACGTTGTAAATAGCCCAGACTCAAGAAATGATCCCTGATCCAGCAAAACATCAATACGTTCGCGAGCGTTCAGAAACCCCATCGCCTTGCGTTTGGCCAATTTTTCTGGCCCACCCATTTGCAGAGCTTTTTCTTTTCGTGTGATGAATTCTTGATACATGTATAACCCTTAATTTTTACGCTTTTTCAAAATTCGTATTCAACAAAATCAGGCGCTCTGAAAGTGCGGCCGCTTAGCCTCAGAGCGGTCATAAATGACCCCTTGTGACTCAAGACGATCGAGCTCCGCATCGCTAAGTCCTAGTTCGGCAGACAGCGTGGTTCGAGTGCTCGCGCCAACCCATCCACCGGTGTGCTTAATCTTGCCTGGTGTTGCAGACAGTCGCGGTACAACCTGAGCCATGGCGACCGAACCGAGCTGCTCATCGCTAACATGTTGAATTGAACCGCGCGCCTGATAATGCGGGTCATTGAAGATATCTTCAATCGTGTAGATTCGCATGGCGGGGACGTTGACCGATTGCAAAATAGCTTCAATTTCTTGCAGGCTATAACTTTCCGTCCAAAGACCTATCTCATGATCGAGCGCTTCAAAGTGCTGCCCGCGAGCAGTTGCGGTGCTATAGCGCTCGTCTTGAAGCAGCTCGGAGCGTTTCATGGCATGACATAACCGTGTGAATACCGAATCAGCCATAGCCGTGATGTGAATGTGCTGCCCGTCTTTAGTTGGATACAAGTTATTTGGAGTGCTCTCTGGGAGACGCGAGCCGCAACGATTGGCGATATGGCCTAATTTGTCATACGCCGAAATCCAAGGCTCCATGAAGCTGAAAGCACATTCGTACAGGGCGGCATCTATGCACTGACCGATGCCAGTTTTGCCTCGCACGATCAACGCGTTCATGGCACCGAAGGCTGCATACAGGCCGGTGATGTAATCGGTCATCGAAACAGCGACTCGACCTGGTGGGCGGTCAGCATCACCTGTCAGGTGTCTTAACCCACTCATGGCCTCGCATATCACCCCGTAACCGGCACGATCTTTGTACGGCCCATCCTGTCCAAAACCGCTGATTCGGACCATGATCAGACCTGGGTTGTCTTTTCGTAAATCCTCATAACCCAGTCCCCATTTCTCCAAAGTGCCAGGCTTGAAATTTTCAATAACGATATCTGCTTTTAAGGCCAGTTTTTTTGCAATCTCTCGTCCTTCGGGAACCCGCAAATCAACCGACAGTAGAGTTTTATTGCGAAAAATGCTCGCTGCATAAAGAGAAACCCCATCCTTGCGCTTGCCCATCGAGCGCACGGGATCACCCTCGGGAGGTTCTACCTTGATGACTTTGGCACCAAAGTCGGCTAACAGCCGCCCGCAGAATGGGCCTGCCACTGTAGATCCCAGCTCCAGAACAGTGATGCCATGTAATGATTGTTGCGTTGCATTGATCGGGCTCATATTTATTCCGTTAAAGGACGTATTTTTGATAGCGTTCTATATATGACTTGGCACTTCGCATCGTTTCCCTGCGCGCTTGTTCTGCTTTCTCCGGGTTGGACTCACACATGGCCGTCAATACAGCTTGATGTTGTTTCAACCCTTGAGCGGCCCTGCCAGGCAGAATGATCGTGCGACGGATGACCGTCTGAGTACGCTCAAAGATACTGTCAAGAATTTCCGCCAGAATCTGATTCCCTGTCGATGCAACCACATCTGCGTGAAATCTCTCATAGGCAGCGATGTATTGATCAATATCACCTTGTTTGACACAATTTTCTAGGTGACCATTGAATTCCTTGAGGTACGTTTGCCACTTTTTTGTGTCTCCGCGAATCGTGGCTAAGCGA
>JBILJA010000255.1:0-2611 GCA_044368775.1 Burkholderiaceae bacterium | reverse complement strand
GCGAATACACAAGCCCTCAAGAACCTCACGCACTTCGTACAGGTCAAAAATCTGTGAAATATCTAGACGAACCACAATCGCACCGCGATTGGGAATGCGCTCTACGAGCCCGCGCTGCTCAAGGGTACTCAACACATCGCGAACACGACTCCGCGAGATTCCGTACTTTTCAGACAAGAAAACTTCGTTAAGTTTCGACCCTGGGGGGATCTCCTGTGTGGCGATCAAGTGCCGCAACTCCTGCGTCACAACGCCCACATCCTTCTTATTTGCAACCGCCCGCGAGCTGTTTCTAGTCGTCTCTTTTGGCTTATTCGCAGACTGTGATTGACGCGGCTTGCGAGGCAGTGGCATACGAAGACTCCAAGAAGACAGACCTCAATATAAAAAGAGCAAACAAAATTGTCAACAAGTTTGCGACAAACATGTTGACGCACTGCAGCAAAGGTTGGCAGCGTGAGAGTGTGTGACGTTTGCAGTGGATGAAAAAAAAGTGCTACGTCGATTAGACATAGCACTTTTCACGTTTCAGCAATTTAAGGCAGTGTCATTTGGTGTTCAACACAATACCAATACTGTGCAAGACTTTGCTCTGCTGTTTTACAGCACTGTTAATGGTTCTAACAGTTTGTGTAAATGGTGGGCTGGGCGAGACTCGAACTCGCGGCCAACAAACTTAAACTTTGATATTTTTTTTATTGTCGTCCTGTCAGATGCAAGCTTTCTATCGCAGAAATTAACTTACTAAAGCTCTCTCGATCTGCGGCAATTAAAGGTTCACTGTCTGGTCGTGACTGCAACAAAATTTCAGCGTCCTCTAGATCTTGAATAACTTCCATTGCCTTGATATTTTTTTCTTTTGCAGTACCAGGGATGAGCAGATGCAAATTGAAGTAGAGTGATGACATACTTTGATGCTCTAGGTCAGCACTGATTGGAAACTTACTTTTAAATACACTCCCTAACGCCAACTTCGCATCACCAACAGTTTTAGCGTTTCGCAAAAAATACTTCATGTTCTGAATGCGATTGCCGATCTCGAATTGATACATCACCATTTGAGATTTATTTTTTTGCTCGATCTCGTAATGATGTTGAATTTTCTGTATAGCTGCGGCCCCCCCAGTAATGACAACCGAAGATAAAAGCCACATGCCTACTGCGCTATTTAAAAATTCCATGACTTTAGCGCCAAGCTTTTTTTCAGCTTGTTTAAATTGAGCGTCTAACGTAACTGCAGATTCTCTTAACTTGACTGCCTCACTTTCTAGTTGCAGCTTCAAATTATGGCGAAAACGCTCTTCCGCTTCGATAAACTTCATTTTTTCTTCATCGAGCATACGATCACCTTTCTACTTAATAAGAAACGCACTCATTGCCTTCAAACTGTGCCCGCACGATCACATTATTCACAATTGAAAAAGTAGTCGTGCAGAATAATGACTGAACTCTGGGTCCCCAGTAGCCACCGGTGACTACAGTCCCATCATTTCTTATGTACGTTAGCAGTCTCACTTGACCATTTTGAGTCATTGAGGTTGGCGCCCCCCAAGAGGCCTCCAAAGATTGTTCACTACGACCGACCCAAGTCTGTAAGTTAGCCTGATAATTTGCGACATCGGCACAACCCACTAAGGCAAGAACCAAACAACACCACAGAATTTTAAACCTTCTCATGCGTGTCTCCAGTTTTTCGGCAGTTTAAACTGATCATTAAACTCCACCTAGCGGCTCTATTGATCAAAACACCGCATAGAGGACTGCGCCCAGTACAACCAAGCCAACCGTAGCCCCATGGTTTTGCCCGTGCGCAGAAGGTATGTAATGATATTTTAGGCAAAAAAAATGATCTACATTTTTGTAAGTCATTCATTTTTATAGCGATCTTGTGGGCTGGGCGAGCCTGCGGTAGACGAGTTGATTAGAAAAGATAATGCTGTTCGTTTAATTAAGATTACCGAGGAGTATGAGCTCTTGATTCAGTATGTGGTGAATACGTTTGTTAGACCAGCGGACTTACGGGTTCTATCTTTGCTTGGAACTCAATTTTCAATTCAAATCTTTTATTTGATACAAATTACATCCAAATTCAAAACTTTTAATTTCCAACAAACTTTCATCTTTCTTTTGAGATCTATCCCAATGTATTGTATTGGAATTTTCTGAATTTGATGGGGAAATCCTTACTAGTTCAGGCCCTGTTCGAAATGTAATAAATAAATCATTAATTTTTTTCATTGAACTTATTTGGTTACATAAATGAAAAAATACTTGACTATTTAGGTGGATGAATAAATTAAGCTCCTCATCAATGAATTTTCCATAGCCAAGACTATTCAACAATTGATGCTCTTGATTAATTGGCTTTGAACCCAGAATAGTTACTGAACAAGAAACATTTTTTTTGTTTATTAATTTAGTTTTATTTTTTTTGTAATACTCATCACTACACAAAACATAATTATCATCAATATTTATCCTGAAATTAGAATAAGGCTTAACCTCAAACATAATAAAATAATTTTCTTCGAGTTCATTTAATTTCGAATTCCAAACTGATAAATTACTATCAATAAATTCAATTAAAAACTTCATAGGATTAAAACACCTC
>JBILJA010000202.1:0-3679 GCA_044368775.1 Burkholderiaceae bacterium | reverse complement strand
CGCCTCTATGCCTTTATCCTGGCGAGCTGCTTCGCAGGGGTAGGCGGAATCATCATGGCGCTGTTCGTCTCTGGCGCCTATCCTGAGTTTAGCTACTGGACCATGTCAGGCGAAGCGGTCTTCATGATCCTGATGGGTGGACTACATATCTTCATCGGACCCGTTGTGGGCGCTGGTCTTCTGATGGTCTTTAACGACATCATCACTCGGACCACGGAGTACCACGGACTCGCGCTCGGTGTGATCGTGCTAATTTTTGCACTCGGCTTTAAGCGCGGGATCGCAGACTTCGTGGTGCAAATTTATCAGTTCGTGTTTAAGCGAGGTGCGCGCTCATGAGCAAGCCAAACATTACAGTGGTCACCGGTGGCTCGAGCGGCATCGGTGCGGCTTGCGTGCGACATCTGGCTAAGCGCGGCGATCATGTCATCTCGCTTGACCTGCCTGGCACATGGTCCGAAGAAAAAATGCGGGCCATGGGTGTCACTGCCTATGCCTGTAATGTGACAGACGATGATGGCATGCGTCAGACTGCAGCCATGATTGAAGCCAAACATGGCCCTGTCACGGCGCTGGTGAACAGCGCGGGGATTTTACAAAACCGTCTGTCGCCCGACTTGCTCACCATGACAGAATGGGATCGCGTGGTGGATATCGATCAGCGCGGAACCTATCTGGCATGCGCGATCTACGGTTCGCGCATGGTCGAATTAGGGGGCGGTGCGATCGTGAATATTGCCTCGATCACCTCCTTGCGTTCTTCGCCCCTGCATGCCTACGGTCCGGCCAAAGCCGCCGTTGCTGCCATGACTGCGTGCCTGGCGGCAGAATGGGGTCGCTCCGGCGTCCGTGTCAATGCGATCTCTCCCGGCTATGTGTTGACCGAGGCTTTGCAGGCTGCGATTGATCGTAATGATCGCAATCCGGAAGACCTCACTTCACAAGCCGCGATGGGACGCATGGTCACGACCGATGAAATCGCTGACTCCGTCGGCTTTTTATTGTCTCCCGCGGCTAAAGCGATCACGGGCATCAATCTGCCAGTTGACGCAGGCTGGCTCGCAGGCTCGACGTGGCAAACCTACGGTGGCGTGCCTAAACCCCGTAACAAAAAACCGGATGGAGCGCACTGATGCTCAAGATTGAACACCTAAACAAATCCTTTGGAGGCGTTGTCGCAACCTCGGACGTCTCGATTCATTTCAAAACCGAATCACTCAGTGCCGTGATTGGACCGAACGGCGCGGGCAAGACGACGTTTTTTAATCTGATCTCCGGTGCCTTGATTCCAGACTCTGGCCGCATCATTCTGGATGGTGAGGACATCACTGGTCAGCCCAGCAGCGAAATTGTGCGCAAAGGCATTGGTCGGGCATTTCAGGTTGCCAAGCTATTTAAAACCTTGACCGTCGAAGAGTCCTTGCGTGGCGCACTCATGTCGCCGCTCGGCAAGTCTGCGCAGATGTATGACCGTTTTCCACTGCAACAAACGCGAGATCGTGCCTACGAAGTCATGGAGCAACTCGGCCTGCACACCAAGGCCAATGTCGTCAGTGGCAATCTGTCCCATGGTGATCAAAAGTTACTGGATATGGCGCTCGCCCTTGTCCTGCGTCCGAAAGTCCTGCTGCTCGATGAGCCTGTCGCCGGCATGGGACCCGAAGAGCGCGAACAAATGATTGAAACGGTTTACAGCCTGTGGAAAAAAGGCGGACTCACCGTTGTCTTGATCGAGCACGACATGGAAATCGTGTTCAGAGTTTCTCAACATATCCATGTGTTGTCTTATGGAAAAGTCTTGGCCGAAGGGAATGCCGAAGAGATCAGAAACAACCCCGCCGTCATTGAAGCCTATTTGGGCACGCCTCGGGAGGCACACGCATGAGTCAGCAGGTGTTGAAAGTCGAAGAAATCAATGTGTTCTACGGGACGAGTCAGGCACTGTTTGATTTATCCTTTAATGTTCAAAAGGGTGAAACGCTTGCCTTGCTTGGTCGCAATGGCGCGGGCAAGAGCACCACGATGAAAGCTGTCGCGGGTGTGATCCCTGCAAAAAGCGGTCAGATCACACTCCACGACCAGTCTATTCATGGACGCGCCGCACATTTAATTGCGCGCGCAGGGATTGGTTATGTCCCCGAGGACCGTCAAATTTTTCCTGATTTAACGGTTGAAGAAAATCTAGAGATCGCCATTAAACGCGGTGCCAATGGCGAAGATGACTGGAGCATTGAGCGTGTTTACGAGATGCTCCCTTTGCTTAAACCTTTACATGCGCGCATGGGTGGACAGCTCTCTGGCGGTGAACAACAAATGCTCACCGTGGGACGCTCCTTGATGGGTAACCCAGATGTCTTGTTGCTTGATGAGCCCAGCGAAGGACTCGCTCCTATCATGGTACAAAAAATTGGCGATCTGATTCAATCTTTGCGAGAGATGGGCAAAACAATCGTGCTCGCCGAACAGAATTTGCATTTCTGTCTTGGGCTTGCTGATCGCGCGGTTGTGATCGATAAAGGCACCGATGTGTTTGTCGGTACCATCACTGAGCTCAACGATAACGCGGATATTAAGCAACGCTATTTGTCCGTTTAATGTCTGCGCATTAAATCTTGGAGCGGTCATGTTCATTTCAAGTGAGAACGCTTCACAAGCCTTTGACCTCTCCAACACGCATATGCTCATCACCGGTGCTGCCGGTGGCATTGGCGCAGCAACTGCAAGGCTCTGCAGCCAGCTCGGCGCGAGCCTTGTCCTGACAGATCTTGAGAAAAACAAACCAGCCCTGAAGAAGTTCGCCCATTCACTGAAAGGACCTGTTGCAGTCGAAGGCTGCGATGTCTCGCAGCGCACGCAAGTCGAAGCACTGGTCGCGCGGCACGCCCCCTTTACCGCGCTTGCGGATACGGCTGGTATCTGTCCTTATGATGATGACTGGCTATCACCAAGTTGGAATGAGGTCGAGTTTATGCGGGTCATGCAGGTCAACGTATTGGGCCCCATTAATCTTGTTCGTGCTGTTTTGCCAGGGATGATGGAACGCAAGCACGGTCGTATCGCACTGTGTGGTTCGATTGCTGGCTGGACCGGCGGTCTGCGCGCCGGTCCGCACTATTCTGCGTCCAAAGGCGGCGTCCATGCGCTAGTACGCTGGTTTGCACAGAGGGCCGCACCGCATCACGTGACGGTCAATGGCGTGGCGCCAGGCCCGATCGAAACCGGTATGACTGCCGGTCATGGCTATGATGCAAACGCCTATCCGATGAAGCGCATGGGACAGCCCGAAGAAATCGCAAGCATGCTGACCTATTTGTGCTCGCCCGCTGCGGGCTTTGTGTCGGGTGCCATCATGGATGTGAATGGCGGCACCCTGATGCGCTAGTCTTCGTTACTCTCCAAACCCTCTGGAGACGATGACCTCGACGAGGTTAGGGCCACCGCTAGCCATCGCCGCCTTGAGCACATCGGCGAGCTTTGTAGGATCGGTCACGATCTGTGAAGGCATGCCCATACTTTTCGCCAGACCCGCAAAATCAATCGCTGGATTATCCATATCCATGGCGACAAAATCATCCGTGCCACGCATCGCGAGTAAACGCTCCTTGATGATGCGATAACTGCGGTTGTTGATGATCACGTAGGTGATGTTGAGCTTTAAGTGTGCAGCGGTCCAGAGTGA
>JBILJA010000229.1:0-2975 GCA_044368775.1 Burkholderiaceae bacterium | reverse complement strand
CCCGGCTCCTCCGTGTTGTCCAGTTTTCGCCAAGAACGCTTGCTTTCAAAGTTGCGTGCTCTTGGTCTGCCTATTTCTGGTGTTGATGCCCGATATGAGCATTTTGTTTGGTGCGAGGAGGCTCCGGATGTCACAACAAGCGCACGTTTGACGCAGTTGCTGGACTACGGAGTGCCTCACGATCAGTCTTTGGCGGCGGATGGTGCGATTGTGCTGCGCGTTATTCCGAGACTTGGCACGATTTCTTCCTGGGCGAGCAAGGCAACCGATATTGCTCACAATTGCGGTCTGAGCTTTGTACGCAGGATCGAGCGCGGCATCGAGTACACCTTGATCCCTGAGCGCGGCTGGCTCAAAAGTAAAAGTCTGGATGCTGAGATGTTGGCCCTAGCGGCCAGCTGCTTGCATGACAGGATGACTGAAACAGTCGTTGACAGCAGTTTTGATCCGGAGATGTTGTTTCGGTCTCTGCCCGGTAAGCCGATGCAGACCGTGGCGGTGATGGCTCAGGGAAAGGCCGCGCTTTTAGACGCGAACACGCAGCTGGGTCTGGCGCTGTCTGAGGACGAAATTGATTATTTGACGCATTCATTTACCGAGCTTGGACGCGACCCAACGGATGTTGAGCTCATGATGTTCGCGCAGGCCAATAGCGAGCATTGTCGGCACAAGATTTTCAATGCTCAGTGGGTGATTGATGGTCAGCCTGAGTCCAAAACGCTGTTTGGCATGATTCGTGAAACCCACGCGGCCCAGCCTCTAGGCACTGTTGTGGCGTATTCTGATAACGCCGCCATCATGGAAGGCGGCGAAGCTCAACGCTTTCAAGCTGCGGCTGGAAACGAAGGTCATACTGCGGTGTATGGAACAGAACTTAAAACTGTCCATACGGTGATGAAAGTAGAGACCCATAATCATCCGACCGCGATCGCACCTTTTGAAGGCGCCTCGACGGGTGCGGGTGGAGAAATCCGCGACGAGGGTGCGACGGGGCGAGGTTCCAAGCCCAAAGCGGGTCTGGCAGGTTTTACTGTGTCCCACCTGAGATTTGAGGATGCTCTTCGCAGCTGGGAGTCAGACCATCACGGGGCGCCTGATCGGATTGCGTCGCCTTTGTCCATCATGATCGAGGGCCCTTTAGGCGCAGCTGCCTTTAACAACGAATTTGGTCGTCCCAATTTGCTGGGTTATTTTCGCTCTTATGAGCAGACAGCGGGTCAAACACGCTGGGGTTATCACAAGCCCATTATGATCGCGGGCGGATTGGGGAGTATCGATGAGGGCTGCACTAAAAAAGATCGCATTGAACCGGGCTCATTGCTGATTCAGTTAGGCGGACCAGGGTTGCGGATCGGCATGGGTGGCAGCGCCGCCTCAAGCATGGCGGTTGGAACCAATACCGCCGCCCTAGATTTTGATTCCGTGCAACGTGGAAATCCTGAAATCGAGCGTCGTTGCCAAGAGGTGATTGATCGATGCTGGCAGCAAGGTGCTAACAATCCGATTGTGGCGATCCATGATGTCGGGGCAGGTGGTCTGTCCAATGCCTTTCCTGAGCTGGTCAATGACGCGGGCCGAGGCGCGACTTTTGAGTTAAATAGAGTGCATCTCGAAGAGTCCGGCATGTCGCCCGCAGAAATTTGGAGTAACGAATCCCAAGAGCGTTATGTGCTTTCGGTTTTGCCCAAGGACTTGCCGCGTTTTCAAATGATCGCCGACCGTGAGCGCTGTCCCTTTGCTGTGATCGGTGTGGCAACCGAAGAGCGTCAACTCAAAGTCGTTCAAGGCGAAGGCTTGCCTGGTCTGGATGCGCTGACGCCTCAGAGCGGTTTGCGCCCCGTTGATGTGCCCATCGATGTGATTTTGGGTAAACCCCCACGCATGACACGCGAGGTCAAACGCACGGAGCCTCAAACGTCTCCGCTCGACCTGACTGTGATTTCGCTCGAAGACGCCGCGACGCGCGTGCTCCAGCACCCAACCGTCGCCAATAAAAGTTTTCTCATCACGATCGGTGATCGTACCGTGGGTGGTTTATCGAGCCGCGATCAGCTTGTGGGGCCTTGGCAGGTTGCCGTAGCCGATTGTGCGGTCACACTGTCTGACCATGACGGTACACGCGGAGAGGCCATGGCGATGGGTGAACGTACCCCGATTGCCACGATTGATGCTGCCGCCTCTGGTCGGATGGCAGTCGCCGAAGCCTTGACGAACCTCGCGGCAGCCGATGTCGCCCGGATCGAAGACATCAAGCTGTCGGCTAACTGGATGGCGGCGTGTGGTGCGCCCGGGCAGGATGCTGCATTGTTTGATACGGTGTCTGCGGTCAGTCAACTATGCCAAAGCGTCGGGTTGTCCATTCCGGTGGGTAAAGACTCTCTGTCCATGCAGACAAGCTGGACTGAGGAACATGCCAAGCGTCAGGTGATCTCTCCCGTTTCTCTCATCGTGACAGCTTTTGCACCCGTCCAGGATGTTCGACAGACCTTGACCCCGCAGTTGCGCACGGATGTGGGGCCGACCGCGTTGATTTTGATCGACCTGGGTCGAGGCAAGCAACGCATGGGCAGCTCTATTTTGGCTCAGGTCATCAATCAGGTCGGTGAGCAAACGCCCGATGCTGATGATGCAGAGTTCCTTCGTACCTTCTTTGTCACGATTCGCGCTTTGGCTGAGTCGGGTGTGTTGCTGGCCTATCATGATCGTTCCGATGGTGGCCTGTTTGCCTCAGTCTGCGAAATGGCTTTTGCCGGACATACGGGTGTTTCACTGAATCTGGATATGCTGACGATCGATGCGTATGCCGCCGATTGGGGCGACTACAAAATCCGTCCTGAACAAGTGGCTGTTCAACGCAATGAACTCACACTCAAAGCCCTGTTTAACGAAGAGCTTGGTGCCGTACTTCAGGTGCCAAGCGCAGAGCGCGACGCCGTCATGCAGGTGTTGCGTGCCGCAGGACTTTCCGCGCATTC
>JBILJA010000086.1:0-10179 GCA_044368775.1 Burkholderiaceae bacterium | reverse complement strand
AGCACCGTGGAGAAATCCAGGATGTTGATGCCTTGCAGCATAGGGGGTCTGGGCGTTGCGGAGGGGGTTTCTGTATGCATTGAGATATTTGAGCAGATTTATGCGCTGCTGAGTCATCTGTTCCGCACAGCGAAACGCTAGTAAATTTAGGTTGTCCCTCTTTCAACAATCCCTCAACATACGGATATGAACAAGGCGCACCACTCCATGGAGATCGATCGTCAGTTTGCAATCAACCTGAGCCGCGGGCTGCAGGTGTTGCGTGCCTTTACGCCCGCGGAGTATCTGCTGGGCAATCGTGAGCTCTGCGAAAAAACCAGTTTACCCAAGGCCACGGTTTCGAGATTGACTTACACCCTAGAGCAACTCGGTTATCTGACGCGTATTGATCGCTTGCAAAAGTATCGTCTCGGACCGGGCGTCCTCATGCTGGGTTATCCCATGCTTGCCAGCATGGAAATCCGGCATCTGGCCCGACCCCACATCGAAAAGCTGGCTGCCAAAACGGGCTGGACCGTGAATCTCGGGATGTTAGGAAAACTCGAGGTGGTGTATATAGATGCTCTTCGTATTGACCGAGGAAATTTTTTAAAACCCGACATTGGGAGTGCGCGCCCCCTATTAACCACTGCGCTCGGGCGGGCATTGCTGTTCGCGAGTACAAGCGCGCAACGCGCTTCGATACTGAATCGACTCAAAGTCGAAGACGCAGCGCAATACTCGGCAGACCTTCCCTATTTTGAAAAAGATCGTGTTTTTTACGAGAAAAATGGCTTTTGTTTGAGCCGGGGTGACTGGAAGCGCAATGTGCTCGCTGTTGCCGTTCCACTGAATGTCGCCTCAGATGACCATCTGCAAATCGGTATGAATTGCACGATCAGCACAACCAGACTGACCAAAGCCGAGCTCCTTAAAAATATCATTCCACACTTATTTGAAGCCCGTCACAACATTGAGCGCGACAGCGGCAAGATTGTGACCACCAGCGGAACCTCCCTATGATTCAAGATTCAACACTCAACGAAAAACGTCTGGACGACATTCGACAATTTGTCCGTGAAATCGCGATTCCCGCAGAAGCACAAGTCGTCAAAGATAACGAGATCCCGGCCCCCCTCGTGCAGATCATGCGTGAGCGTGGCTATTTTGGCTGGAGTATTCCTCGCGAATACGGTGGCGCAGGCATGACGACCGAAGAGCTCGCGCTCGCCAATATGGAGCTCTCCAAAGCTGCGACGGCGTTTCGCGCACGGGCGGGGACTAACACTGGGATTGGTGCGGAGTCGATTATTCAAGACGGTACGCTAGAGCAAAAGCAAGAATGGTTACCCAAGCTCGCCAGTGGTGAAGTCACGGGCTGCCTCGCGCTGACTGAACCTGATGCGGGCTCGGACGCTACGGCACTCAAAGCCTCTGCGTTGCCTGTCATCGCCAATGGCACACAGCAGTGGCGTATCAACGGCACCAAACGCTACATCACAAACGCACCGATCGCCGAGCTCTTTACTGTTTTTGCTAGAACCGATCAAGACGACTTGTCCCACCGCGGCATCAGTGCTTTTTTAATACCGCGTCAGACTCCTGGACTCAGCACAGGTCCTGAACATCGAAAAATGGGTCAGTCAGGCTCGCCAGTCTCGGAGGTTTATCTTGAGGATGTGCTGGCGAGCAGCGAGCAGATCGTAGGCGGTGTACCCGGCAAAGGCTTTGCGACTGCGATGAAGACCCTCAACAAACAACGCATCAACTTAGCGGCATTGTGTATTGGTCCTGCGATGCGACTGCTTGATGAAGCACTTGTTCATGTTAAGAAACGCGAGCAATTTGGTAAACCAATTGCGGAGTTTCAACTCGTCCAGGCCATGCTGGCTGAAAGCCAGGTGGAAATCTCGGCGGCGCGCAGCCTAGTTTTGGAAACCGCGCGGGCGCGTGACAACGGTGAGGACGTCACCACACAAGCCTCGATCTGCAAATACTACGCCTCAGAGATGTGCGGGCGCGTGGCGGATCGTGTGGTGCAAATTTTTGGCGGTGCGGGTTACTGTGCCGACATTGGCGGACCGATTGAAATGCTGTATCGGGATGTCCGGCTGTTCCGTCTGTACGAGGGCACCAGCCAAATCCACTTGCTCAATATCGCAAAGCGGATCATGAAGTAGTTTATTTTTTTATTAGCAGGTTCAATCGCTCTCTGGAGGTAGACATGAAAATAATCACCCACATCGCATTAGCACTCGGCCTTAGTTTTAGCGTCAATGGCTTGGCACTCGCTCAAGACTGGCCCTCAAAACCCATCAAACTGATTTCGCCTTTCCCGGCGGGTGGCTCAAACGACATTGCGACGCGCGTCATCGGCGAACATCTCGCGACCAGACTCAAACAGCCAGTCATCGTGGAAAACAGACCAGGCGCAAATACGCGTATCGCTTCCGCACAAATTGCCAAAGCCGATCCGGATGGCTATAACTTGCTGATGGCTGCGGCTCCACATACGACTAACCCTGCGTTGTTTGGGCAGCTGCAATACGACACGATCAAAGACTTCACACCCATCGTACAGGTCGTGCGCGCGCCTCTTTTCTTGTTGGTTCCTGCCGCCTCGCCCGTCAAAACAACAAAACAACTGCTTGAGCTTGCCGCCAAACCTGAACCCGTCAATGTCTCAAGCCCAGGCAATGGGACTGGCCCGCATTTGGCCATCGAGTTATTTAACTATCTGGCCAAATCCAATATGACGCACGTCCCTTACAAAGGTGATGCGCCAGCTGTGACGGATCTGGTTGGTGGCCAACTGACCGCGGGTGTCCACCCCATCGTCGCGCCTCTGCCCTTTATCAAAAATGACAGGTTGCGGGCCATTGCTGTGTTTGGTTCACAGCGTTCAGCCTTGTTGCCTGATGTGCCTTCGCTCGGCGAGCAAGGATTCAAGGATACGGATGTTTACACTTGGTTTGGTCTCGTAGGTCCAGCCAAACTACCCGCCAATATCGTCAATCGCCTCAACAAAGAGATCAACGAAATCCTGGCGCAACCTGAGGTGAAACAACGTTTTGTTTCGATCGGCATGGAGACTGTTGGCGGTACGCCAAAACAGTTTGAGCAATTTGTGGAAACCGATATCAAAAAATGGAACGAGCTCGTCAAGGTCCGTAATATCAAGGCGAACTAGTTGTTCAGACAGGCTTGGCTGATGCCCTTACACCTGCATCGGCCATCCTTCTGCAACGCCATGGCAGGCGATTTCCACGCCTTTAAAGTTTTGTGTCGCGGGCGCTTCGATCTTGCAGCGTTCGCGCACAAAGGGGCACCGTGGATGAAAGGTGCAACCCGAGGGCGGATTCAGCGGATTGGGCACTTCGCCTGCGACAGGCGTGCGCTTACGTCCCTGGCCCGTCATATCGGGAATGGCGGAAAGCAACATCCGCGTATAGGGATGCTGAGGATTGGCGAACAAGGTGTCACGATCCGCGATTTCGACAATCCGTCCGAGATACATCACCCCGACACGATCGGCTACGTGATGCACCACGGCCAAGTTGTGTGAAATAAACAGATAAGTCAGACCGAGATTTCTCTGCAAGTCCTTCATGATGTTGAGCACTTGTGCCTGAACCGATACATCAAGTGCCGAAGTCGGCTCATCACATACTAGAAACTCAGGATTGACCGCCAAGGCGCGTGCAATGGAGATACGCTGGCGTTGCCCGCCGGAAAACTGATGGGGAAAGCGTGACTTGTCGGAGGGATGTAAACCCACCTGGGTCAACAACATATCGACACGGTCATCACGTTCCTGCTCAGACAGGTCCGTATGCGCCAACATTGGCTCGGCGATGATCCGTCCGACACGCCAACGCGGATTCAAGCTGGCATAGGGATCCTGGAAGATCATCTGCAGGCGTTTGCGCAAGGCCAGACCTGAGCGACCTTGCATGTTCGAGATCGGTTGACCATCAAACGTAATGGTCCCACGGGTGAGCGGATAAAGTCCGACCAACATGCGGGCAATCGTAGACTTGCCGCAGCCGGACTCGCCCACCAAGGCCAGCGTCTCACCCTTGCGAATACTAAAGGATACGCCGTCGACCGCTCGGAGAATACTGCGCGGTTTACGCGATAGCACGCGCTCGAGCCACGGTGCTGAGACGTCAAACCATCTCGCAGCGTCGTGAACTTCAACTAAAGGGCGCTCGGTGCTCATGACGCCTCCTTGGATTCGTGCAACCAACAGGCCGCTTGCGAGGCGCCGACCTGGATGATTTCGGGACGTTCTACGCGGCAGCGTTCCATCACCTTGGGGCAACGAGGATTAAACGCACAGCCCGGAGGAATCGCAGTCAGTCTTGGCATCGTGCCGTCGATCTGAACCAAACGCTCGACATGATGATGAATCGAAGGGATCGAGCCCATCAGGCCGACGGAGTAAGGATGGCGTGGCGAGTGGATCACATCGCGCACCTTGCCGATTTCGGCGACGCGTCCCGCATACATCACGACCACACGATCCGCCGTCTCGGCGATCACGCCCATATCATGCGTAATCAACATCACGGCGGTGCCTTGTTCGCGACACATCTTTTTGAGTAATTCGATAATCTGCGCTTGGATGGAAACATCCAGTGCGGTGGTAGGCTCATCGGCCACGATTAATTTTGGTTGCGCGGCAAGTGCCAACGCGATCACCACACGCTGACGCATGCCGCCTGAAAACTGGTGGGGATAATGATCGATACGTTCGCGTGCAGCTGGGATACCCGTCGACTCCAGCAGCTCAATGGCACGCTGACGCGCTTGCGACCAGGTCATGGGCAGATGCGTCACGATCGTCTCTGCGATCTGATGACCCACGGTGTAGAGCGGATTTAGAGAGGTCAGCGGATCTTGGAAAATAGCGCCGATCTCACGACCGCGAATCGGTCTCATCTGATCGTCTGAAAGATTATCGATGCGACGTCCTTCGAGCAGGATCTCTCCACCTGAAATACGACCCGGTGGCTCAAGTAAGCCAATGATGGCGGCACCTGTCAGAGACTTGCCTGCGCCCGATTCACCCACCACACCCACGACCTCGCCCGCTGCAATTGAAAACGAGACGTCGTTCAATGCTTTTAAGGTGCCGTGTCGTGTTGGAAACTCGACGCTGAGGTTTTTAATTTCTAAAATATTAGACATGTCCGCCCTCAACTCAAACGGGGATTCAGGGCATCACGCAGCCAATCCCCAAGCAGGTTGACAGACAACACCAGCAATACAAGCGCCGCACCGGGGAAAATAGTGATCCACCACTCCCCAGAAAACAAGAAGTCATTGCCCACGCGGATCAGCGTTCCCAGCGAGGGGGACGTTGGTGGTACACCCACGCCCAAAAATGACAGTGTCGCTTCGGTAATGATCGCGGTCGCCAGATGGACCGTCGCCAACACGAGAACTGGGCCGAGCACATTGGGCAGTACGTGGCGAAACATAATGACGGGCGATGAAATACCAATCACGCGTGCAGCTTGGACATATTCTCTGTTTTTTTCAACAAGCGTCGAGCCTCGCACAGTGCGTGCATACTGCGGCCAACCGGCGAGTGCGATGGCCCCTACCAGCACTGGGAACGCGATCACTTCGTGCATATCGCCTGGCACGACCGCACGCGCCACACCATCGATTAACAGGGCAATCAAAATGGCTGGGAACGACAACTGCACATCGGCCACGCGCATAATCAAGGCATCAATGCGTCCACCGGCATACCCGGAAATCAAGCCAAGCACGACCCCCAACAACATGGCTCCGGCGACCGCGGCCAAACCGATCAACAGGGACACCTTGGTTCCGTACATCAGTGCTGACAGTAGATCGCGACCTTGACTATCGGTGCCTAGTAAATATTTGGTCGTACCATCATCCGCCCAAACAGGCGGCTTCAGAGCATCTAGCAACTCGATGGTGGCTAAATCAAAGGGATTATGAGGTGCGATCCAATCTGCACCAAAGGCGGCGATCAACATGACCAGCAACGTCAAGGTCGCGACCATCGCGACAGGCGTGTGTCGCCAGGACCACGCAAGATCACCATCCCAAAATTTAGAGAAAGCGGCGCGCATCAGTGGCCCCCTCCTGATTTACCGAGACCGACGCGCAGTCTCGGATCCACCGCGAAATACAGTAAATCGACAATCAGATTGATCACCACAAAAATAAAGGAGATCAAACATAGATACGCCGCCATTACAGGAATATCTGCAAACTGGACGGCTTGGATAAAGAGCAAGCCCATCCCCGGCCACTGAAACACCGTTTCTGTGACAATCGCAAACGCGATAATGCCACCGAGCTGCAAACCCATAATCGTGATAACAGGAACGAGTGTGTTTTTAAGCGCATGACCAAAGTGAATCGCACGTTTGGTCAAGCCACGCGCACGCGCAAACTTGATGTAATCGGCGCGCAAGACCTCGAGCATCTCGGAGCGCACCAGGCGCAAGACCAAGGCCACTTGAAAGAGCGACAAGGTCACAGCAGGCAGGATCAAGTGTTTCCAACCGCTTGTTGTCAATAGACCTGTGGTCCACCAGCCCAGCTTGACGGTGTCACCGCGACCGTAGCTGGGTAACCAACCCAGTTGAACGGAGAACACCAGAATCAATAAGATCCCGATAAGGAACGTGGGAAGCGAAACGCCCAAGAGTGAAAAAGCCAAAAAGGCTTGAGAGAGCTTTCCGTTGCGCTTGAGCGCCGTGTACACACCAAGCGGCACGCCAATGACAAGCGCAATCAAGGCAGCGGCAATCGATAGCTCCAAGGTGGCCGGCAGGCGGTCGCGCAAAAGCGAGGAAACTTTTTGCCCTTGCCGCAGTGACAAACCAAAATCACCCTGAACGGCATTGGCGAGAAAATGATAGAACTGCACGATGATCGGGTCATTGAGTCCGAGATCTCGGCGTAATTGTTCACGCTCGGCGGGGGTACCCTCCTGACCCAACATGATCATGACGGGATCGCCAACATACTGAAACAAAATAAAAGCCAACAGCGCAACGGTCAGCATCACGCCTACGGCCTGAAGCAACCGGCGAATAATAAAAGCGAACATGCATTCTCACAAAGATGCGAGCCTCCACGCGGAGACTCGCTTTAGAAACATCGATTAATCGATGCGCACCCACTCGATCACAGGACGGTTGTCCGGACGGTGAATCACTTTGACATTTTTCTTCATGGCCCAGGGGATGATCTGGTCATGTAGAGGGATGGTGCCAAACTCTTTGGCATGGATACTCAGTGCTTCCTGAATCATGGCGTTGCGCTTGGCATCGTCAGTCTCAGTTTTAATGGTGTCAATCAATGCGTCAACTTTGGGGTTTGAGTAACCGCCGTAGTTGAACGCTCCCGCAGCACCCGTCGCCTTGGTACGAATCAGAGACTCAAGTGTGTAGAACGCATCAAAGGTTGGCACACCCCAGCCGAACAAGTAAATACTCGTATCGCCGTTCGCCACTTTCGGGAAGAAAGTCGCGCGTGGCATCGCATTGAGTTTGGTTTTGACGCCAATCTTGGCCCACATCGCTACGACCGCCTGACAAATCGCTTCGTCATTGATGTAGCGGTTGTTCGGGCAATCCATCGTGAACTCAAGGTTGTTGTCGTAACCCGCTTCTTTGAGCAGAGCCCGTGCTTTGACCGGGTCGTAAGGAACGCGCTTACCTAAAGCATCAGAGTAGCCATTGACCTGTGGAGAGATCATGGCGCCTGTGGGCAAGGACATGCCACGCATCACAGACTTTTTGATCGCCTCGATATCGATGGCGCGGTATAACGCCTCGCGCACACGTACATCCGCGAGTGGGTTTTTACCCTTGATGTTGCTGTACTTCAGTTCGGGATTCTTTACATCCATCGCGATGTAGATGGTGCGGTATTCGTTACCATCCAAGACGTTGACTTGTTTACGCAAGCGGTCCAAATCTTGGGCTGGCGGATCAAGCACGAAATCGACTTCGCCGGAGAGCAGCGCAGCCGTGCGGGTCGCGTTCTGCTTGATCGGGGTGTAGACGATCTCGGTCACGTTACCAGTTTTGGTCGGCTTGCCCCACCAGTTAGGATTTTCTACATAAACCGTTTTGATATCGACTTCGCGCGACTTGAGCTGATAGGGGCCCGTGCCCATGGCATTGCGTGCGGAGAAGCTTTCCTCTTTTTTATTGAAATCCTGAGGTAACACGGCATTGTTCTTTTCCGCCCACGCTTTGCTCATGATGCCCAGAGAAGGCAACTGACGCAACAAGACAGGATTGGGACCTCCAGTGATGACATCCACGGTCAAGGGGTCTACCGCCTTGACATCAGTAATACCCGCCACATAGGACTTGAACTGTGACGAAGGTGCCATCGCGCGCTTGAGCGAAAACACAACGTCATCCGCAGTAAAGGGTGTGCCGTCTTGGAACTTTACATTTGGACGCAATTTGAAACGCATCGTGGTGGGATTGATGCGCTCCCAAGACGTCGCAAGCGAAGGCACAACTTCGAATTTTTCGTTGTATTTGACCAGCGGATCGTAGACCCACAAGTTGGCGGCGATGTTCAGGCCTTCGTTTTGTGAGTGAGGATCCAGCGTCAGGATATCGCCCTGGCTAGTCCATTTAAATGTTTTGGCAAAGCCCAAGCCGGGCAATAGCATCGCGGCTGAAAGGGCCGCAGCGATCAGAGTACGGCGCATGGCACGCTCCTGTATGAGTGAAATAACTGGGTCATATTGCCCCACTCGCGATGACTGCGTCAACCATAAGCTTATTTAAGCTTTCACCAAACTGACAGCATCACGAATTTGGGGCTATTTTAAACATTTAAACCGTAGCGACTGCCGTAGCAGGCGAACCTACGGCTCCGGGTAAGCGTAACGGTGGCGCAGTCAGCAAGAAACGGCTGCGTCCATTTTTACGCAGCCATTGCGCCAAGGGCGTGAGATAAAACATCTCCCCCAGGTGCACGCCCAGTTTGAACAAGCAATGCTCGTGCAAAGGCAGCGTGGCGCAGCAGCCGATGTGGCTGGTTGCCGGATAGGTTTCTACTGCATAGTTATCCGCCATCAAGACGACCAACTGGCTATCGGTAATCCATTGGAGCAGTTTTTGATCGCGCCCATCTAGGGCAGCACAGCTGTTTTCCAGCGTGTGCAGATCAGGATCACCCTTCATATCCATCAGCAGCTGTGCGAAGCCTGTGTGCAGGCAGACCATGTCGCCGGGCTCGACGACGACTTTGTCTTGCTCCATCACGCGCATGAGCGTGTCGTAGCCAATGATTTCACGCTTGTTACCAAAGTGCGCGTGGAAATCGATCATCACACCACGACCCTGGACGCAGGACTCAGCCATATTTTGAATGCCGAGCGCCATGGCGTTAGAGGTGGACTTGTTTTGGCCCGGTCCGGGCACGCCCGCATCTTTGCCATCGGTCGGTCCGATAATGTGTTCACCCGCGCGATAGCCGTTGTAATAGACCGACTCGGGGATCCCGTCACCATTGGCATCAAATCTGGAGCCCACGTGTGCCAAACTATCCCACTGGGTGGAATATTGGAGGTGCATCACGACTAAGTCGTCGCTAATGACGTCCGTTTGCTGGTCGTTATCGCGAAACAGACCGTAATTCATGTTTGGACGATCGCCACGCAAGGTGGGACGAATAACGGGAGGAAAGCGTCGTGGATTCAATAAGTTACCGCCAGGGAGATCCAATGGCAGGCTCAAACAGAACGGCTGAAATTCCTTGACCTCGGCAATACCCTGCTTGAGCTTTGCAGAGGTCAGCAAATTGATGCGACCGCGCTGGTCATCCTCACCAAAATCTCCCCAGGTAGAGCCCTCTGGGCGATTAACCCAACGTTTATTACCACTCATCGCTGATCTCCAGGTTTTATTTTTTAATTGAACAATCGTGAACTGTCTTGGTTCGTTTTACCGTTTTTACCGTAAAACAGGCTCAAAAACTTGGCAGAAAAAAGTAAAAGGGCTGCAAACAATAAAGTTTGCAGCCCCATACTTGATTCTAAATACGTTGTCCGAATGCCAAAAACTCAGGCTTTCTTGACTTTTTCCAGCATTTTGAACACGCCTTTCGGTGCGTTGACGAACAGGCGCTTGAAGGCCTTGCCCAAGCAACGGCGCTCAAGCGTGTTGCGGCGCG
>JBILJA010000122.1:0-6913 GCA_044368775.1 Burkholderiaceae bacterium | reverse complement strand
TGATTTAATTCTAACCTCGTTCGTTCTCCAAAACTACAGATGAGGATCAAGACTCAAGCGAGACTGGCGCTTTATGGAGAGAATGACAAAAATCAAGCGCCTCCAACACAGTCTGGCGGTGAACGGTGACCGTTGTTTCAATGTTGATCCCATAGCCACCTGCCATAGAGACTGCAACAGGTATTTTTAAGCGTCTCGCAAAGTCGAACACCATCCGATCGCGAGCAAGCATCCCCTCATTGGTCAGTTTGAGCCGGCCCAATCGATCACCTTCATGGGGATCTGCTCCCGCAAGGTAGATCAATAACTGCGGCTCGAAAAACATGCTGAGCCGCGCGAGTGCACCGTCCAAAGCTTCTATATAGACGTCGTCAGATATTCCGTCCGCCAGAGGGACATCCAAATCACTGGGCTCTTTTCTAAAGGGAAAATTTTTATCACCATGCAAGGACAAGGTGAAAACGCTAGGGTCATTTTTAAAAATTGCGGCAGTACCATTACCCTGATGCACATCCAGATCAATCACGGCAATCTTTAAACTGCGCTCTGATTCTCGCTGCATAACGCGAGCGGCTACAGCCGCGTCATTAAAAACGCAAAAGCCACTCCCCTTGTCACGATAAGCATGATGCGTACCACCGGCAAGATTGACAGCGATACCGTCACGCATTGCGGACTGACAGGCGGCGATGGTCGCGCCGACAGAACGACGTGAGCGCTCAACCATTCCCGGCGTCCATGGAAAGCCGATTTCGCGCTGCTCTTTGGCCTCTAGTGTTCCAGTCACAACCTTTTGAACATAAACAGGGTCATGAGCCAACAATAACTGCGTATCAGTCGCAGCAGGAGCCTCGCATAATCGCAGGCCTGGTGCGCCAGACACCCCATCGCGCAGCAAGCGATACTTAGACATCGGGAAACGATGCCCCTCTGGCAGAGGCAAAACAAAATGATCCGCATAAAACGCGTCCATATCACCTTCTCCGATCCCTGTTATCTCTGTAAAAATGCGATTCAGTGGCAAAATGGAAATTCGCCAAATAGATTCATCACGATACTAGCCGGCAATACCAATACGTGTCTCAAATACCCTGATGCGATTTCTGAAATTAAGTTTAGTCGCCATCGCTGCCACGGTTCTGACCGCCTGCAGTTCTTTGCAGCTGGCGTACAACTACGCGCCGGGTTTGATCGCCTATCGCATGAATACCTATCTCAATTTAGATGATGAGCAGCAAACCCTGCTGGATCAGGAGTTAGCGACCTTCGCGGTATGGCACGACGAAACGCTTCCGCGTTACTCGACAACGCTCAATCAATGGGCAAATCGTTTATCGAGTCCAGCGCCTTTTTCAAGCACTGAAATCCTCGCGATCCAAGAAACAATCGAACAGCAACTTCAAACCATTGGCGCACGCGCTGCTACTCAACTCGCCCCCCTTCTAGTCACCTTGGGCCCTCAACAACTCAAACAACTACAGACAAAGTTTAAAGATAGCAATGATGAGTACGTTTCAGACTATCTTAAAAACGCTGAGCGGCCGGCCAATATCAAAAAACGGCATGCGCGTATTACGAAGCGCTTTGAGGACTGGTTGGGATCACTGACGCCGCAGCAAAGAAATATTCTGATCAACGTATCCGATCGGCGTGCACCTATCATTGCGGCCTGGTACGAGGAAAGACAGTTGCGACAACAAGCCCTTATCGGACTCATTCAAGCGCAAAAAAATGCGCAGCCTTCTCAGGCACAAGAGGCTCTAGAAGATTACTTAAAAAGTCTGAGTCGCTATCGCGAACCCACGCTCAACGCGCAGCGAGACAGCTTAAGGGCAGAGTGGGCACAGGCAACTGCCGAGATCCTCAACCTCGCCAGTCCTGAACAAAAGAGATTTCTTCAAAAGAAACTCCGCGGTTATGCTCAGGACTTTGCTGCGTTGACACCCAAGAGAGTGGCTCAAAACTAAGCCGTTTTTAAGCGCGTCATTTTCACAAAAATAATCGCGAGAAACGGTAACGTAAAGCCAATCAAAATCGAGGTCGCCAGTATTGACCCCAAGCTACTGTAATTGGCTGCGACTTCGACAAGGCCGGTCACTGGATTTTTGACCTCACGAGTGACTGTGAAAATTTGATTGAGATACTTCGTACCCAATTGACTCAAAGACAGCGCGAGATTTGTAAACGACGCCATCACGGCAAAATAAGTCGCCTTGAGATTTTCAGGCGCCGAGCGCGCGATCCAGGCGAGCATCGGGATCATCGCGACCTGTCCTAACGGCGATTCCAGCGCCGCATCCACCAGCGCAATAAAACGCGCATCGACGACACCACCTGTCATCGCGCTCGTCCATTGATGCAGTCCGTAGTACATACCAATCGTCGGTAACGCCAACACCGTGCCAAACAACGTTAATGTTCCAACAACGTAGGCAATCGAGCGCTCGGCCATGAAACGACGAAAAATAAACATCCCCAACAGCGATAAAGTGCTGGCGATCAAAGACAACATCGAAAAAAAGTGTTGATCAAATTTGAGTTCGTCGATCATCCACCATGTCACACCCGGCCCCGGACTCGGAATGGCGCGGAAAACAAAAATCACGATCGCAGTCCCCACCAGCGTTGAACGCATCGAGGGCTCTAAATCACGGGTGAGCCTCGCGATCAGAAACGTCACAATCGTCAGGGAGCCGACAAAAATAATTTCCTGCCCATAAGGCATCTGTGACAGTCCCATCGTCATCGTGAAAGCAACGAAGACGAAGCTACCACCCAAAATGACCCAATTCGGTTTGGTGGGTTCGATGTCACCCGTCAAAAGGGTATGAGCATCTTTTTCTGAAATACCCCGCGCCAACAGCTTCTTGTGCGCCCTCACCTGCAACGCAGAGGCCAACACGACGCCCAGCACAGAGATCAAAGGGATCGCCAGCGAAATGAGATAGACCTGCAAATACTTTTCGACTTTCTGCGCTTCATCGAGCTGCTGTACGCCAGAGAAGACATACAAGTTGATCACAGCGACGAACACCGAGCCTCCAATAATCGCCACGCGCCCAAGCGTCTGCATGGTGGTATGCATTAATTTTCGACGCTCAGGATCAATCGGCTGGCCTTCATCATCGACGCGGGGAACCGCCTCAACGGTCATCGCATCTGCAACAGCATCTTGCAACACATACCCAATGGGTGCGAGCAAAGCACTCAGCACAAACCAACGTTCAACGGGCATGATGGTGGCCATCGCCTCACGGCTGCCGATCAGTCCCACCATGATGAGCAAACTTGCCGCAATCAAACTTGCCCCTAAAAAAAGCAACAAGTTTTTCCAGCGCCAAAGCAAGTCGATCAAATGACCAAGCACCATTTTGAGCGACCAGGGAATAACAACCCAAAAGCTTAAAGCCGCTAGAAAGGCAACGGAAAGATTGAGATAGTCTTTAACAAAAAACGTCCCCACAATACCCGTCAGACTGGCAATACCCGCTGCCATGTACACCATCAACGGCGGCAAATAGGATAGACGCACTTCCCGTCCAAGCTCCAGGATATTGCGGTCTATCCAACGCCATACAGTTAGAGCCATTTTGTTAAATCCTTGTTCTCGGTCGCATTTTTCGCAGAATAACTGATAACGCTGTACTGAGCGGCATTTTCGTCCAGGAAAGTCGTATCATGATCTCGTGTAGCAAACTGCCTCAGAGCAGCCAAGCACAACGCCAAACTCATATCAATTAAAAAACTCGGAGACTTTGACAATGTCACTCAAGAAACATCTATCAATATTTGCAGCGGCACTTTCCTGCGTCGCAGGGCTTTCTGTCGCGACTCAAGTCAGTGCGCAAGCCTATCCCAACAAACCCGTTCAAGTTGTCATTCCCTTTGCCCCAGGTGACACGGACAAGATGCTGCGTCCCTTCATGGACCGGATGGCCGAATTTTTACCGAATCAATTTATTCTGAATTACAAACCCGGTGCCGGAGGCGCTGTGGGCGCCGGATATGTGGCCAATAGTGCGCCAGACGGTTATACGCTGGTCGGTACCTCACCCGGCTCGGTTGTTGTAGTCCCTCTTGCAAACAAAGACGTCAAATACTCGACCGAGTCCTTTGAGCCCATCGCCGCTCTCTCGGAGGGCGGTTTTATGATTGTCGGCTCAAGCAAATCATCGATCACAACCCTCAAAGAATTGGTCGAGTACTCGAAAAAAAATCCCGGCAAAGTTTCGTTTGGCACTTCAGGAGCAATGGGCATCACGCATCTACTTGCTGAAATTTTTGCCAGCGAAGCAGGTATTAAATGGAATCACATCCCCTTCCAAGGCAGCGGTCCAGCTATTACCGCTCTTTTAGGTGGACACGTTGAACTCGCCTCGACGGCTACCGGTCCCGCTCAGGTCCACATTGCCGCTGGCACACTACGTCCCCTGGCCGTGTTCGGTGACACCCGCCTCAAGGCCTTTCCAAACGTACCCACACTGAAGGAACTCGGCTACAAAACCAGTAGCGCCGGTCTTTACGGCATTTTGGCTCCTAAGGGCACACCCAAAGAAGTCATCGATACGATCTACGGTGCGGCACAAAAAGTGGTGGCTAAGTATGGCCCCCAGATCTCGGCCAACCTTGATGTCTTGGGTGGTGAAATCAGAGTGCTTGGTCCCAAAGAGTATGCGAAATTTCTGCAAGAACAAAAAGCCTTGTTCGCTCAGGGTCTGAAAACCATTAAGTAATTAATCAATTAAAAATACTTCCAGTCCCGTGCTGCCCTTGGTTCAAAGGTTGAAACGCTTAAACATTAAAGCCCTTAAGCTTTAAAGCGCTAACCAGCCATTTTCCATCTGCAGCACGGAGAGCATCACGAACGTTGTCGTCCATGAAGCCCCTTACTGAACGCCTGACAATGCGTCAGTCGTTGGCGGTATTTAGTTCAGTTTGATACCCGACTCTTTGACGATTCGACCCCAATTTGCATAGTCCTTTTTAA
This sequence comes from Burkholderiaceae bacterium, assembly GCA_044368775.1. Taxonomy (GTDB): domain Bacteria; phylum Pseudomonadota; class Gammaproteobacteria; order Burkholderiales; family Burkholderiaceae_B; genus Zwartia. The sequence goes on along the minus strand of JBILJA010000122.1, from coordinate 1,926 downwards.
CGAACTCGGCAAAATCTTTGGAGCTGCCACCGACAACACTCACGCCGCCAGCTTCAATTTTCTGGGCAGTGTCGGGGGTCTTCAAGACACGGTTCACTTCTTTGTTCAAGCGCTCAATCACTGCAGGTGGCGTTCCAGCCGGTGCAAACAAGCCCACCCAGATACTGGCGTCCATGTCCTTAACACCGCCTTCCTGCATCGTCATCGTATTTGGCGCTTGCGCTGCACGCTTGGCAGTCGTGACCGCCACCGCGTTGAGCTTGCCACTCTTGACATGAGGCAACAGCGAAGCCAGTGAACCGATATAGACATCCACCTGACCGCCCATCACATCCGTCATGGCAGGAGCAGCGCCTTTGTAAGGCACTTGGAGCAAGTTGATATTGGCGCGTTTTTTAAAGTCCTCACCGACCAGATGACCAAGCGTACCGGCACCTGCTGTCGCCCAACGCAGACCTTCGGGCGTTTTACCCTTGGCGATCATATCCATCGGCGTTTTGATCGAAGAATTCGCTGAGCTACCGATCGCAGCGGGTGTGACGGAAACCTGAACCACAGGTGCAAAGCTCTTGACACTGTCATAGGTCAATGAAGGATAAAGCCAAGGTCCGAGCATCATGTTATCGGTCTGACCCATCACGAGCGTATAACCATCAGCAGGCGCCTTGGAGGCGGTTTCAATCGCGAGGTTACCGCCTGCACCCGGGCGATTTTCGAGCACGACTTGCCAACCCGTCAGCTCAGCGAGCTTGGTGCCCACCATGCGAGAAACGAAATCTGTTCCGCCTCCAGGAGGAAAAGGGATCAGGATGCGGATAGGCTTGTCGGGGTAGCTTTGAGCCAAAGCGCTCACTGGAGCAGCAGCCCATGCCAAGGAAGCAACGAGTGCAAGTTGTGCAAAGCGTTTGATATTTTTCATTTTGTTTAATTCTCCAAGTTTTTACTGTGCGATTTTTACAAAACCTGCCTCAACGCACCTGCGGCGATCTTAGGATTGAGTCCTCACCCTGTCAAGCAACCCCGGCTCAAGGCTTATTTTTTTGCCTTGTTTGAATCAGAGGGTTTGAGCAATTTGCTCCAAGTGGCAATTTCTTTGCGCAGAAAGGCATCAAAATCAGCTGGAGATGAAACAGCCACAACGCCATCAATCACGGCCAGACGCTTCGTCACTTCGGGCTCAGCCAAACTGGTACGCAACGCTGCATTGATCTTGTTCACGACTTCTTTGGGTGTACCAGCTGGCGCCAACACGCCCCACCACACCACGGCCTGAAATCCTGGATAGCCCTGTTCCGCTATGGTTGGCGTCTCGGGTGCTGACTTTAGGCGCTCGGCACCGGAGGTCGCAATTAACTTGATTCTCTTACTATCCAAATGAGGCTTGAGTTGCGACATTCCAGTAAACAACATATCGACGTGTCCGCTCGCGACATCCAGTACCCCTTGACCTGCGCCCTTGTAGGGAATCTTGGTGATTTTCGTCTCAGTCGCTGCCATAAAAAGCTCGGCCGCCAGATCAGTAGCCGAGCCCTCGCCCGAGGTCGCAGTCGTCAACTTGCCTGGATTTTTTTTCGCATACGCCACGAGCTCAGCGATATTGTTGATGGGTAATCCGCTACTGACAGCAAGACCCATCGCATACGTAATGACCTGCCCGACCGGTGCGAAAGCATCTGGCGTTTTATAGGGGAGATTAGGCAGCAGGGTTGGATTTGTAGAAATGGTCGGGCTCACCAAAAGCAGCGTATAGCCGTCGGGCGCGGCCTTGGTGACAAGTTCTGTACCAACCACGGTATTGCCACCACCACGATTTTCAACGATCACAGGTTGCTTGAGGGTCTCAGAAAACTTGTCTGACCATGCTCGAGCAATAAAATCGCCGCCACCACCCGCAACAAAAGGCACCACGATACGGATGGGGCGCTC
>JBILJA010000155.1:0-5411 GCA_044368775.1 Burkholderiaceae bacterium | reverse complement strand
AGGATAACGATCAGCGGGACTGGCGTTAGCCACACTGCCCGCGAGCAATACTCCACAAACAAGAGCCGAGACCTTTTTAAACATACCTATCTCCTAATATGCGTTCTGATTGATATCGCCTAGACGATCTGTAATAAGCTTACGCAACTGCTGACCTGAACACAACAAAGCATTCGCATCAACATGAAAACACCCCTTGCCGTACTAAATACCTACCGCACACACGATGGCAGCTTGCACGATGCGTTTGCCAGCCGCCTAGAGGTTAAGGGCGAGAGTCCTCTCATTGTTCAGCAAGGCCGGATACTAACGTGGTCTGCATTTAATCAAGACTATAAAAAACTTGTTCAGGTCCTTCATCAGAGAGGCGTTCGTCACGGCATGCGTGTCGCGATCATGGGGCGCAATGATGCCGCACATGTCCTGACTCTTTTCGCACTGGCTTATCTAGGGGCCATTATGGTGCCCGTGAACCCTGACTTTGGCGAACGCGAGACCCGTTATGTATTGAACCACGCCGAAGTCTCAGGCGTCATCGCCGATACAGCATTGATTCCAGTCGTCGAAGCCGCGTTAAAAACCGCTGATGGGGCTGCCTGGATATTAAAAATTGATGCACCCCTCGACGCAACTGACTCCCTCTTCGGTGCGCTCGCCACTTCTTGTGCAGTGCAGCAACCACCTCAAGGAAAAGCCAGTGATACCTGCATCATCATTTACACCTCAGGCACGACAGGCTTTCCAAAAGGTGTGATGCATAGCCAGTTCAATTTAGTGACCGCTGGCGAGGCTAATGTCGAACGGTTGTACCTACAACCCGAAGATCGCGTCCTGATCATCCTGCCCTTCTTTCATGTGAATGCTGTTTTTTATTCTTTGAGCGGTGTGTTGGCAAGCGGTAGTTGCATGATTCTGACCCCCCGCTTCTCGGCTTCAAACTTCTGGCAGATCGCCGCCGATTACGGCGCCACGGTCGTCAACATCATCGAAGCGATCGGCTCGATTCTGTGCGCACGCGATCGAAGCGAATACCGCGCGGATCACAAGCTGCGAGTCGCTTACGGCGTGCGCAAGGGCGCTGCGCCCATTTTTCGAAAAGAGTTCGGTATTGAGAAACTCTTTTCAGGTTTTGGTATGACTGAAATCCCTGGGGTCACCTGCAACCCTTGGGAGGGACCTAACAAACCTGGCAGCATGGGTTTGCCGGGAAAACACCCAGACCCTACCCGTCCTTGGGCCACCTGCCGTGTCGTTGACGATGACGGCAACGATGTCGTAGTAGGCGAAGCTGGTGAGCTTTGGGTCAAAACACCCATTGTGATGCAAGGCTATTTTCGAGATCCAGAACAAACCCAACAAGCATTTCATGAAGGTTGGCTCAAAACGGGAGATCTGGTGAGATATGACGAAGACGGCTACTACTATCATCTCTCTCGCAAAAAAGACATCATTCGTCGACGAGGTGAAAATATCGCCGCTGCCGAACTGGAAATGGTGATTGGAGAGCTTCCCGGTATTTATCAGGTCGCAGCCATCGCTGTCCCCTCTGAACTCGGCGAGGACGACATCCTCATTGCTGCGGTTAAAAAGTCGGGCTTCACGCTCTCAGAGCAAGAAGTCGTTGACTGGTGTCGCGAGAGACTAACCGCTGTCAAAGTGCCACGCTTTGTGAGTTTTTTAGATGAATTACCGTTGACGCCAACGCATAAAATTCTCAAGTCAGCACTGAGAACCGATATACAGGTGCGTGCCAGGGCTATTGATTTTCAAGCGTGAGCGTTCAACTTATTGTCTAATCGAGGAAATCTCCGCTTAATCCTTTCCCATTCACTTAATCCTTTTATCCACACCACATCATGTCTAATAAAATCAACACCGCCATCGCTGGTAGCCTCCCCAAACCCGCCTGGCTCGCCGAACCTGAAAAGCTTTGGGCACCTTGGCAGCTGCAAGGCGAAGCACTTTCGCAAGCGAAACTCGACGCGATGCGCTTATCTGTTGATGATCAATTGCGTGCTGGTATCACAGTGATTGGCGATGGTGAACAAACGCGTCAGCACTTTGTGACGACGTTCATCGATAGCTTAAAAGGTGTCGATTTCGTCAACCGTAAAACAGTGCGCATTCGCAATCGTTATGACGCGGACGTCCCTGTCGTTGTCGACCGTGTCAGCCGTGGCGGACCCGTCTTTGTCGAGGATGCCAAGCGCCTTCGCATGCTGACCAAGGGTCCGATCAAATTTACGCTTCCTGGTCCCATGACCATGATCGATACGCTTTACGATAACTACTATCACAGCCGTGAAAAACTAGCCTGGACATTTGCCGAGATTTTGAACGAAGAGGCCAAAGAATTAGCGGCTGTCGGCGTCGATATTGTGCAGTTCGATGAGCCTGCTTTTAACGTTTATTTTGACGAGGTCCGCGACTGGGGTGTCAAAACTCTTGAACGTGCTGCGCAAGGTTTGACCTGCAAAAGCGCCGTCCACATTTGCTATGGCTACGGCATTGAAGCCAATATCAAATGGAAACAAAGTCTGGGCGACGAGTGGCGTCAATACGAAAAAGTCTTTCCTCTGTTGGCACAGAGCACGATCAATCAGGTGAGCCTTGAATGTCAGAACTCTCGCGTTCCGATGAATTTGATTGAATTGTTACGTGGCAAGGATGTGTTGGTCGGTGCAATCGATGTGGCCACCAACAAAGTCGAGACGCCAGAGCAAGTTGCAGATGTGTTGCGTCGCGCGATGAAGTTTGTGAAACCTGAGCATTTGTATGGCTGTACAAACTGCGGGATGGTGCCACTTTCACGCGCGGTTGCTAATGCTAAGCTCCAGGCGCTTGTGGCGGGAGCTGAGATTGTTTCTAAAGAGTTAGGTTGATTGTTTAGCTTTTAGGTTCGAAAGTATTGAGGTGAGGTGACGAAAGGGGTGATTTGAATTTTGCTGAGCAAATTCAAATCACCCCTTTTGTCACTTCTTAATGATGATGACGGCACATCAATAGAACACCCGATCTTAAAAAGAGCTCGGTGTTTTGAACCCATAGAAAATGGAGTGATTTGAATTTTGCTCAGCAAAATCAAACACTCCAGTTTTCAAATCTCAAAAAGAACTTTAAGTACTAAAAAGAACAAAACCACTTAATTCTGTTGAGATACAAACACCGTTTGCGCAGGCATAGGCGCTGGAAATCCCGCCGCAATCAGGCTTTCACGAATCACGCGATTTGTGTCAAAGTAAACCTGCCAATAATTGTCGTTGCTGCAAAACGGACGCACCGCCAAGATTGGCCCCATAGGACTGAAATCCAAAATCTCAACCACCACTGCAGGCTCTGCCAATACATTAGGAATTGCGGCAATCTTTTCACGTAAAACCTGCATCGCAGCATTGTGATCTGCCGCTCCAGACAACTGACACTTTAAATCCACACGGCGATACGCGTTATGACTAAAGTTTTGAATATTGTCGGCAAACACCTTGTTGTTGCCCACCATGACCTGCACATTATCAGGTGTATTGATCGTGGTGGTAAACAAACCTAACTCCGTGACCGTGCCCGTGACACCCGCCACCGTCACAAAATCTCCGACCTTGAGCGGGCGCAACACCACCATGAACGCACCGGCCGCGAAGTTTGCCAGCAAACCCGACCATGCCACACCAATTGCCACACCAGCAGCTGCGATCAAGGCGGCAAATGTCGTCGTTTGAATACCAAAGTATCCCAAAATGCCAATCACCAACAACACATTGAGCGTCACAGTGATGATCGAGCCCACGTAGCGCAAAACGGTAGGATCCATCTTTTGCTTTTCGAGCGAGCGTCGGACCAGCGAGACAGCCGTTCCAATCAGCCAACGACCGATCACCCAAAAAGCGATCGCCGCGAGCACCTTAATACCGAGGTCCGTCGCAGTCGACACGATGAGGTCTTGATACCGAGTAAAGTCTGCCTTATCCATGAATTTAAAACTCCCTTAATAATAGTTAGGACGGTAAAATAGTTGCCATTAATTCTCAATCCGCCTTTTAGCACACACCAACCTTAAATTGCTCCCTAAATTAGACCTGCCCTGTTAAGCTTTACAGACGCAGAATGGATTATTTTTTTACCGGCACCATCAACCACGAGGCAACTATGCAATTCTCTTTCGCTCGCACCGCGGTCGCGTCCGCCCTCCTTGCCCTGCTCGCACCGCTCGCCGCTCAGGCAGAAACGATCTCCGTCGTTACCTCTTTTCCTAAAGAACTCACTGCTGCTTATAAAAAGGCATACGAAGCGAAATACCCCAACGACAAAGTCGAGATTCTGAACAAAAACACCTCCGCTGGCATTGCGTACGTCAGAGAACAAGCTGCTGGTTCGCGGCCAGAGGTTTTCTGGGCTTCGGCACCTGATGCATTTGAGGTTTTGTCAGGACAAAAGCTCCTGGTCAATATTGGCTCCGGTAATCCAGATATTCCCGCCAAAGTTGGCAACTACCCAGTTAATGACCCAAAGGGCTTTTACCGCGGCCAAGCTCTGGCTGGCTACGGCATGATGTGGAACACCCGCTACATGAAGGCCAATAAACTGCCCGCCCCAAAGGAATGGGCTGATTTGGTCAAACCGGTTTACTTTAGTCACCTCGCCATTTCGAGCCCCTCACGCTCTGGCACAACCCATCTAACCGTTGAAACCATTTTGCAAGGCGAAGGCTGGACTAAAGGCTGGGAACAAGTGTTAATGATCGGCGGCAACTGCGCCGCGATTACCGAGCGTAGCTTCGGCGTGCCTGACGGTGTATCCAATGGCCAGTTCGGTATCGGTCTGGTGATCGACTTCTTCGGACTTGCCGCCAAAAACTCTGGCATGCCTGTCGATTTTGTTTACCCCTCCGTCACCTCGATCGTTCCCGCTAATATCGCTTTGATCGAGGGCGCCAAATCACCCGAAGCCGGCAAACGATTTATTGAATTTACCCTTTCCGAGGAGGGACAAAAATTACTACTTCAAAAAGATATCAGTCGTCTGCCCGTGCTGCCAGCTATTTACAAGCAAGCGCCTGCTGACTACCCCAACCCTTTTAGCGGCAAAATCCAAGCAAAAGTTAATTTTGATTCGCAACTCTCTGAGTCTCGCTACTTAGTGGTGCGTTCTCTGTTTGATCAGATGATCACCTTCCGCCACAAAGAACTCGTCGCCGCGACCAAAGCGATCCAAGACGCTGAAAAACGCCTTGCCGGACGTCCAAGCGCCCAACTCGACGAAGCGCGCAAGCTCGCGTTTTCTCCAGCGGTGGATGAAAAGCAAATCAAAGACCCTCAACTACTCGCCTTGTTCAAAGCTAAAAAAGCCGATGCCGACGCCACTCGCGCTAAAGCCAAGATTGAAGAAGAATGGGCGAGTCGAGCGAAAGCCAATTA
>JBILJA010000071.1:0-12357 GCA_044368775.1 Burkholderiaceae bacterium | reverse complement strand
AGCCGCTGCATCTCGGACAGCAGGCTTTTTGACCGCCGGTTTAGGTTCGTTTTCATCCGCATAGACTAATAAAGGTTTACCTTCGCCAGTAATTGCAGCCTCATCCAGGACGACACGTTTAATGTTACCTTGAGTTGGCAACTCATACATCGTATCTAGCAAAGCAGACTCTAGGATAGAGCGCAAACCACGCGCACCCGTTTTGCGCTTTATCGCCTTGCGAGCGATCGCTTTTAAAGCAGCAGGACGGATCTCGAGCTCTGCCTCTTCCATCGCAAATAACTTTTGAAATTGCTTGACTACAGCATTTTTTGGCTCGGTCAAGATTTGCATGAGTGTGTCTTCGTCGAGTTCCTGCAGCGTGGCGATCACAGGTAATCGCCCAACTAGCTCAGGGATCAAGCCAAATTTGACCAAATCCTCTGGCTCAACCTCTAAGAAAGTATCACCCGTCGAGCGCTCGGACTTTGACTCAACAGAGGCTCCAAAACCAATTCCAGAACGCTCAGTACGGTTACGGATCACCTTTTCGAGTCCGTCAAAAGCCCCTCCGACGATGAAAAGGATATTGGTGGTGTCAACCTGAACAAAATCCTGATTGGGATGCTTTCGACCACCTTGGGGTGGCACAGAGGCGACAGTACCCTCGATCAGTTTGAGCAAGGCTTGCTGAACACCCTCGCCAGAAACATCACGCGTAATTGAGGGGTTGTCTGCTTTGCGAGAAATTTTGTCAATTTCATCAATGTAAACAATGGCGCGCTGGGCTTTATCGACTTCGTAGTTACAGTTTTGGAGTAACTTTTGGATAATGTTTTCAACATCCTCACCGACATAGCCCGCCTCGGTCAAGGTCGTGGCATCCGCCATGACAAAAGGAACATTCAACTGACGCGCCAAAGTCTGGGCAAGCAAGGTTTTGCCAGACCCCGTGGGACCAATTAATAAAATATTGCTTTTAGACAACTCAACGCCGTCACTTTTGAGTTCGCCGTGCTTTAAACGTTTGTAGTGATTGTAGACAGCAACTGCTAACACACGCTTGGGCGCAGTCTGACCGATGACATACTGATCCAGAAAAGCCTTAATTTCAGCGGGTGTCGGCAAATCTGTCTTGATAGACTCTTTGGCGCTCGCCTGAGCTTCTTCGCGAATGATGTCATTGCACAAGTCAATACACTCATCGCACACAAACACTGAAGGACCCGCGATCAGCTTGCGAACTTCGTGCTGTGCCTTGTTGCAAAATGAACAATGCAAGACTTTAGTCGTTGCAGATCCTTTTTTTTCGGACATAACGTTCCTATAGATCTTGGGCAGGACTCAATGATTAGACGGTGTCCGCACGTGAAGTCAACACTTTGTCAATCAAACCATAAGCAACAGCATCTGGCGCAGACATAAAGTTGTCACGTTCTGTATCGATCTCAATGCGCTCTACAGACTGACCGGTATGCTCAGCCAACATCTGATTTAAACGCGAACGCAAATCAAGAATTTCACGGGCCTGAATCTGTATATCAGAGGCTTGGCCTTGTGCACCACCCGAAGGTTGGTGAATCATAATGCGTGAATTGGGCAAAGAGAAACGCTTACCCTTTTGGCCCGCTGCAAGTAAAAAAGCACCCATGCTTGCGGCCAAGCCCGTACAAAGCGTTGAAACCTCTGGCTTGATAAAACGCATCGTGTCATAAATAGCCATGCCCGCATAAACCGATCCGCCGGGGGAGTTGATATAGAGCGCGACATCCTTGTCTGGATTTTCAGACTCTAAAAACAACAATTGCGCTACGACGAGATTGGCAGATTGGTCATTGACCGGACCGACCAAAAAAATCACGCGTTCTTTGAGAAGACGTGAATAAATGTCGTAGGAGCGCTCACCACGGCCCGATTGCTCAACCACCATCGGTATGTAACCAAGCCCGGTGGGAGTCACTGAAGAGCCGCCGTGCATGGATGCATAGAAATCGGTAAAACGTTGCATTTAGGTTGTTCCCATGACTTGATCAAATGGAACCTGCTCGTCTTCGACCTGAGCCTGAGCCAGTGCATGTTGGACAACGTTGTCCTCCAGCACGATGCCCTCAACTTCAGAGCGGCGAGCACGGTCTGAAAGATAATAGCTCACAACTTCAGCGGGCTTTTCGTAATTAGCGGCAAATTCTTCGATGCGCGCGCGGACTTGCTCTGGCTTGGCCTGAAGTTGAGCTTTTTGCACAAGTTCAGAAACCAAAAGACCCAGGCGCACACGACGCTCGGCTTCGGCTGTAAACGCATCCGCGGGGATAGGCATTTTGTCAGCATTCGGGACACCACGCTGGGTAAGCTCGGCGCGCGCGGCTTGCACACGGGACTCGCACTCACTTTCAACGAGTGATTTTGGGACCTCAAAGGTAGCCGCACCGATCAGTGCGTCCATCACGCTATTTTTAGTGCGTGCAAGAGTACGGGCTTTGACTTCACGCTCAATATTTCCGCGAATATCCGCGAGTAGTTTTTCAACATCGCCTTCGGGCTGGCCCAGGGATTTGGCAAACTCTGCATCGATAACGGGCAAAACAGGCTCAGCCACTTCCTTGACCGTAATGGTGAACTCTGCCGTTTTACCTGCAACGTCTTTACCACCGTAATCAGCAGGAAATGCCAGGGGGAATACCTTAGATTCACCGGCTTTCAGGCCGCGAACAGCGACTTCGAATTCGGGCAACATGCGTCCCTGACCGAGCACAAAGGGGAAATCTTCGGCTTTACCGCCATCAAAAGGCACACCGTCGATCGTTCCAACGAAGTCCAATGTGACGCGGTCCTCATCCGTCGCGGCGCGACCATCACGTGCGGCATACTCAGCACGCTGTTTGCGCAGAATATCAACCGTGCTCTGAACCTCAGCATCGCCAACAGTCGTCACGGCACGCTTGATTTTAAGGGTCGTCAAGTCAGGCAGTGTGACTTCGGGATATACCTCGAAAACAGCATAAAACGCCAAGCTACCCTCGGGCGTGCCTTCCGTTTTGGGCTCGAGCTTGGGAGAGCCCGCGATGCGCAGGCCCGAGGCCTCGACCGCTTGTTCAAAAGCCTGCCCGACCTTGTTATTGATCGCATCGTAACGAATGCCGGAAGCATGCGTACGCTCAAGCATCGCCATAGGCACCTTTCCAGGACGGAAACCGGGGGCTTTGGCTGTCCGGGAGACCCGTTTGAGCTCAGACTGAACAGCTTTTTCTACATCGGCCAACAAGACCGAGATTTCGATGCGGCGCTCGAGGCCGGCGAGGGTTTCAACCACAGGTTGCATGAAAATCTACCAAACAAAGAGGACGGAAAGCGTAGCAAACAGCCCACGCCGAATCAAAGAACAGTGTTGGTGCGAAGGGCGGGACTCGAACCCGCACACCTGTTACGGCGTCAGGACCTAAACCTGGTGCGTCTACCAATTTCGCCACCTTCGCAATAGCCAGACATTGTAGCGCACACTAAGCGTGTTTTCCGCCCCACCCTGCCAGCCAACTGGTTAAAATGGAGGAATGAATCCTCGCCTCGATACTTTACAGCCCTATCCGTTTGAAAAACTCCGTGCCTTGTTGGCACAATCAAACCCTGCCGCCTCGGGCTTGCGGCCAATTAATCTGTCCATTGGTGAGCCCAAACACCCGGCTCCCGAATGCGTAAAGTCCGCAATAATTGGGGGGTTGGACGGTTTATCCGTTTATCCGCCCACCAAAGGCGATCCAAAACTTCGCCAAGCCATCAGCCAATGGATAGGCAAACGCTATGGTATCCCTTGTCCGGATCCCGAAACACAGATATTGCCCGCGCTAGGCTCACGCGAAGCACTTTTTGCGTTTGGTCAGGTTGTCTTAGATAGTTCCAAAGACGGACTGGTGGTCTGCCCAAATCCTTTTTATCAAATTTATGAAGGTGCAGCGCTATTAGGGGGTGCGACCCCCTACTACGTCAACTCAGATCCCGCCAAAAACTTTCGTTGCGATTGGACCACGGTCCCGGCTAGCGTTTGGGCACGCACACAACTGCTTTTTGTTTGTTCGCCAGGCAACCCTGCCGGCAACGTCATGCCCTTAGCCGATTGGAAAGTTTTGTTTGATCTCTCCGACCAATATGGATTTGTGATTGCTTCTGACGAATGCTATTCGGAGATTTATCTCGATGAAAACAATCCCCCATTAGGCGGGATGCAGGCCGCACATCAACTCGGCCGAACGGATTTTCGTCACTTAATCAGCTTTTCGAGTCTGTCCAAGCGTTCAAACGTCCCCGGCATGCGCTCCGGTTTCGTCGCAGGCGATGCAAATTTGATCGCAAAATTCTTGCTTTACCGCACTTACCACGGTAGTGCCCTTTCTCCCGTCGTATCCACCGCAAGTATTGCCGCGTGGAATGATGAAGCGCACGTCATACAAAACCGTGAACAATACCGGGCAAAATTTGATGCGGTATTGCCGATTCTCAAACCCGTTCTAGAAGTTGAACGTCCGGATGCCTCTTTTTATCTTTGGGCTGGCACGCCAGGCCCTGATGATGTCTTTGTGAGAGATCTACTCACCCACACCAATGTAACCTTGTTACCCGGCAGCTATGTTGGACGCACGGTTGAAGGTGTTAACCCCGGACTGAACCGCATCCGAATCGCTCTTGTTGCACCTTTAGAGGACTGTGTCGAAGGTGCGCACCGCATCGCAGACTTTGTCCGTAAGCATTACACACAGATCAAACGTTAGTCACATTATTCAACACACGTATTCATTTCTTTTTCGATTTCTTAAATAGGGCTCACATGACTCTCGATCTTCAAACCACCATTGAACAAGGCTGGGAAAACCGCGCAAATCTTTCACCTTCTGCCGCTGATGCAGGCGTTCGCGAAGCCGTTGAACACACCATTGATGCTTTAGACACTGGACATTTACGCGTTGCTGAAAAGATCAACGGGAAATGGGTCGTTCATCAATGGATTAAAAAAGCGGTCTTACTCTCCTTTCGCTTGTATGACAATGCCATCATGGGCCAAGCACCCATGCAGTTTTATGACAAAGTCCCTCTCAAATTTGCAGAATTTGGTGAAGCAGCCTTTAAAACTGGTGGATACAGGGTGGTACCACCTGCTGTGGCGCGCCGTGGGGCTTTCATCGGTCGCAATGTTGTGTTGATGCCCTCCTATGTCAATATCGGCGCATATGTCGATGAGGGCACAATGGTTGACACATGGGCGACGGTGGGTTCCTGCGCGCAAATCGGTAAAAACGTTCACTTGTCAGGTGGTGTAGGGATTGGTGGGGTACTTGAGCCACTTCAAGCGAACCCCACCATTATTGAAGACAATTGCTTTATTGGTGCGCGCTCCGAAGTCGTTGAAGGCGTCATCGTCGAAGAAAATTCCGTTCTGGCTATGGGCGTCTTTCTTTCACAAAGCACACGCATTTATGATCGTGAAACCAAAGAAATTCACTACGGTCGTGTTCCCTCTGGTTCTGTGGTTGTGCCTGGTTCCCTGCCCTCCGCAGATGGCTCGCACAGCTTGAACTGCGCCATTATTGTCAAACGTGTCGATGCGCAGACGCGTGCAAAAACAAGCATCAACGATTTGTTGAGAGCCTAATGACCCAATTAACAGACGCTTCACGCGAAGCGTTACTCAGCGTACGAGATTTAATTCGCTACGCAGTGTCGCGCTTTAATGAGCATAAGCTTTTCTTTGGCCATGGCTCGGATAACGCTTGGGACGAAGCTGTTTATTTGGTTTTACATGCACTGCACTTACCCCCCGATCAACTCGAGCCCTTCATGGACGCGCGCATTCTTCCGTCTGAGCGTGAAAAGGCCTTGAGCTTGATCGACTTACGTTGCGAACACCGATTGCCCGCACCTTATTTGACACATGAAGCATGGTTGCAAGGCTATGCCTTTCATGTGGATCAAAGGGTCATCGTGCCACGCTCACCGATCGCCGAATTACTGATGAATCAGCTGAGTCCTTGGATCGCTGATCCTTACGAAGTCACGGGCATTCTTGATTTATGTACCGGCTCTGGCTGCTTAGCGATTATCGCTGCGCATCAGTTTCCTGAAGCCTTTGTCGATGCAACGGATATTTCCAAAGACGCACTTGATGTCGCCCTCATCAATGTGGCGCAACACGGATTGAAAGATCGCCTCAATCTGCACCATGGCAGTCTTTACGATCCACTCCCCGTCTCGGCGCAATACGATATCATTATTAGCAACCCGCCCTATGTCAACGCTGCATCGATGCAGAAATTGCCTCCCGAGTATCGTCATGAGCCCTCCTTAGCGCTCGCGGGTGGAGATGACGGTATGGATGTGGTGAGAACGATTATTGAACAGGCACCCGCGCACTTGCGTGACGACGGTCTGTTACTCATTGAAATCGGTCATGAGCGGGCCTTTTTCGACCTGGCTTTCCCAGAGCTTGAACCCGTCTGGCTTGATACCGCAGAGGCGTCAGATCAAATTCTTCTCCTTACCAAAGAGCAATTAACACCGTGATTCGTGCGTCTGGCTTGACGGTTCGTCGTGGCACCAAAGTATTGCTCGATCAAACTGAGTTCGTTGTACATCCTGGCGAACGTGTTGGTTTCGTTGGTAAAAATGGTGCTGGCAAATCGACTCTATTTGCGCTTCTTCAACACGAAATCGATGCTGACGCTGGAACGCTGGAGGTTCCGCAAGGCTGGCGCATGGCGAGTGTTAAACAAGAAATTGCCTCAAGCGATAACAGCGCACGTGACTTTGTGATCGATGGCGATACCCATTTGCGCGAACTTCAACGTGAACGCAATACCCTTTCATCAGAACTTGAAAGAAATCCAACTCAAGCAGAAATACTTGGCGGCCGAATCGCGGAGCTCGAGGCCGAACTCATCGAGGTTGGTGCATGGACCTCAGCCTCACGTGCGGAACAACTTCTGGCAGGCTTAGGATTCACACCCGCACAGTGGGATCACCCAGTGAACAGTTTTTCTGGCGGCTGGCGAATGAGACTCGCACTGGCCAGAGCCTTGATGGCTCCTTCTGAGTTGCTATTGCTGGACGAACCGACCAACCACTTAGATCTTGATGCCATGCTTTGGTTGGAACGCTGGTTAGGTGCCTATGCAGGCACTGTCTTGCTGATTTCGCACGACACCGAATTTTTGGATTCTGTTGCGCAAACGATTCTTCACTTTGACCAAGGCAAACTCAATCGCTACAAAGGCGGTTATCAAGACTTTATTATTCAGCGGTCAGAACGCCTTCGTCAAACCAAGATCGCTTGGGAACGCCAAACAAGAGAGACCGCTAGGCTGCAAGGATTTATTGATCGTTTCAAAGCCAAAGCATCAAAGGCCAAACAAGCTCAAAGTCGTGTCAAAGCATTGGCACGCATGGAGTTGCTCGCTCCCATTCATGCCGAATCTGGGATTGACATTCGCATTCCCTCACCCGAAGAAATGCCCGATCCTCTTTTAGTTTTAGAGGATATGCAGGCCGGCTATACCAACGAGCAAGGCAACGTCATTCCTATTTTGAGTAAAGTACGTTTGATGGTTCGAGGCGGAGATCGGATCGGCATCTTAGGTGTCAATGGTGCCGGTAAAAGTACGCTTGTCAAAACACTCGCTGGAGAGCTTGAGGTTCAAGCCGGAAGTCGCACAGCATCACGTGGGCTAGAGGTTGGATATTTCGCTCAACATCAGCTTGATATGCTCGATCTCGATAGCAGTCCTTTGCAACACCTTGCGCGTCTTGCCCCTCAAACACGTGAACAAGAACTGCGTAACTACCTTGGAGGTTTTGGTTTCGGCGGAGACCGCGTGATGGACAAGGTTGAGCCAATGTCTGGGGGTGAAAAAGCAAGACTTGCGCTTTCACTCATTGTTTGGCAAAAACCAAATCTATTGCTTCTCGATGAACCAAGTAATCACTTAGACGTAGAAACACGCGAAGCGTTAACAACGGCCCTCGCTGAATTCGGAGGCAGCATGTTGTTGGTATCCCATGACCGGCACCTGCTGCGTACGACCGTCGATCGTTTTTGGATTGTCGCTGATGGTGGCGTGCAAGAATTTGACGGCGACCTCGAAGACTATCGAGATTGGTTGGCTCAACATCAGTCCAATGCGCGCAAACAAGAGAGCGCAGCGAAACAGCCTACAGGCTCGGTCGTACTGACTTCATCATCCAATGCAACAATAGGCTCAGAGCTTAATAATACGGATCGTAAACAACAAAAACGTGATGAAGCCCAAGAGCGTCAACGTACCGCAGTATTACGAAAACCCATCGAAGCCAAGCTTGTAAAAATTGAGAAAGAACTCGAGTCCGCTCAAAGCAAGCTGAAAGCACTAGATGCGTTAATTGCGGATGCAGATCTGTACTCAGAATCAAGGCGCCAAGAGCGCGTGCAGACGCTTGCTCAACATGGTGAACTCACCAAAAAACATGGGGAGCTTGAGGAAATATGGCTTGAGTTGCAGAGTGAACTCGAATCGATCACTACTCATACAAGCGACGGGCAAACGACGCTCTAACTCTGAATGATTTCAAGTTTGGCTACGCCAAGTGCCAGAGTTTTTGCGCCTACATCGCGAAATTGGATCTGAGCCTGTGCGTCCAAGCCGCTACCAGACAAACCAATAATTGTCCCTTCGCCAAAACGACCATGACGCACACCTTGACCAATGCGAAAGTGCTGGCTACCGACGGTCACGCCTGATGTCGAGCTGCGATTGACCGAAGCGACAGCTTGCGCCTTACCTTGCCTTGCATACGGATCAAAGCCCGTGCCACTGGACTTCCAGCGAGGCTCTGAATCTGCAAGACCCTGCTTAGGAGTCAACCACTTCAAATGCTCCTCGGGCACCTCAGATAAAAAGCGCGATCGCATTGCATAGCGTGTCTGTCCATGGAGCATACGACTTTGAGCAAGGCTAAAATAAAGTCTCTCACGGGCGCGGGTGATCGCGACATACATCAGACGACGTTCTTCTTCGAGTCCTGCTTGTTCAAGAATGCTGTTTTCATGTGGAAAAAGACCTTCTTCGATGCCGGTAATAAACACAGCATCAAACTCTAAACCTTTGGCTGCGTGTACGGTCATCAACTGAACCGCATCTTGCCCTGCTTGCGCTTGATTGTCCCCGGCCTCAAGCGCAGCGTGGGACAAAAATGCCATCAGTGGAGAGAGACCATCAAAGCCTTCTTGCATGGCATCCTGCGCACCCATCGTCTGTACGACTTCGCCTGCGGGCAAGCCTCCCATGTCAGACTCCGCTACAAAAGCCGCAGCCGCAGTAATCAACTCTCGTAGGTTTTCAATTCGATCAGCACCTTCGCGATCTAGCTGGTAGTGTCCGATCAAACCGCTATGCTCAATCACGTGTTCCACGAGTTCGGGCAAAGGCAAACTGTGCGTCTCTTGCGCCAAGCGCTGGATCAAGAGAGAAAATTGAGCAAGATTAGAGCCTCCCTTGCCAGGTACTCTTGCGACTGCCGCACTCAAACTCGTATCGTAGGCTTTGGACTGGTCACCTAACAGCTCAAGCGTACGTGCTCCAATCCCACGGGGAGGAAAGTTGACGACGCGCATCCAGGATGTATCGTCATCAAGGTTTGCCATCAGACGTAAATAGGCTAACGCGTGCTTAATTTCTTGGCGCTCAAAAAACCGCAACCCACCATATACCTTGTACGGCACGCCCGCTGAGAATAAAGCATGTTCAATCACGCGGGATTGCGCATTACTTCGATACAAAATTGCGATTTGACTTCGGTCACGACCGTCAGAGATTAAGCCTCGGACTTCTTCGACCAACCACTGCGCTTCGAGCAGATCGGTGGGTTGTTCCACAACACGTATTTGCTCCCCCTCACCTTGTTCGGTCCAGAGGTTTTTACCAAGGCGACCGGTATTGTGGCTGATCAGCGCATTCGCCGAGTCAAGAATATGGCCAAAAGAACGATAGTTTTGTTCTAGGCGGATGACCGTACCATGGGCGTAATCACGCTCAAAGTCCGCCATATTGCCAACATTGGCACCTCGAAAAGCGTAGATGGATTGATCGTCATCGCCGACGGCGAACAGATGTGCTCCCCCACCAGCGAGTAAGGTGAGCCATTTGTATTGAAGTGTATTGGTGTCCTGAAACTCATCGACCAAGATATGTTTGAACCGTCGCTGATAATGCTCACGAATCGGTGCATGTCTCGACAACAACTCATAGGCCCGCAAGAGCAGTTCTGGAAAATCGACAACACCTTCTCGTTGGCACTGCGCCTCATACAAGGCATAAATCTCAATCAAGCGTCTACGGAAACTATCGTATGCCTCTACGTCGCCTGGTCGCTGACCATCTTCTTTGGCCCCATTGATAAAACGCTGCACATCCCGAGGTGGATACTTGTCATCATCCACACCATTCGCTTTGAGGAGTCTTTTGATGGCGGCGAGTTGATCGGCCGTATCCAAGATCTGAAAAGCCTGAGGTAAACCGGCATCCCGGTGATGCGCACGCAACATCCGATTACAGAGTCCGTGAAAGGTGCCAATCCAAAGTCCGCGCGTATCAATCGGCAAGATTGCCGAAACACGCGCCACCATTTCACGGGCAGCTTTGTTCGTAAAGGTGACGGCTAAAAGACCAAGAGGACTGACCTGACTTGTTTGAATAAGCCATGCCATACGGGTGGTGAGCACCCGCGTTTTACCACTGCCCGCTCCTGCCAACACTAGTGCGTGTTGAGCAGGTAAAGTCACTGCATCGCGCTGTGGGTCGTTAAGTTTGTCGATCATGCCGCATAGCGGCGTAAACGCAAAGCGAACTCCTCAAGGCTAGCGATACCGCTTTGTTGGGCACGCTGGCACCACGCTTGCAGATCATGCAGGAGTTGTTCACTTGAAGCGGTTGAGCTGTCCCAAAGTTTGACAAGATCATGACGCATCAACACCATCGTGGACAAAGAGTCGTTTAGAGAGAGTGCTTGTTCGATACGGGCACGCTCAGCAGGCGCCAAGTTTTCCTCACCGCGACCCAGCCAGTGCGTTGCAGCAGTCAACGCATCTGCCTTGGAGTCTGAATTTGAGGCCTTTAATCGAATCAACTCTTCTTTGCAGGCAGACTTCATAATGCCGGTATATCGAGCCAAAATCTCATAGCGGTGAGCGATCACGCCTTGTAAGGTGCGCAGATCAACACCGGCCTTTCCAGTGGCTTCAAGACGTAATTTCGGGGCGACTTTTTTGATCTTGACCAAACCAAGCCCTTTTAGGCCCAGGATATAAATCCACCCAATATCCAATTCATACCATTTACTGGAAAACTTGGCCGAGGTCCCAAATGCATGATGGTTATTATGGAGTTCTTCGCCGCCAATCAGAATACCAATAGGAAAAACATTGGTACTCGTATCGGGACTGGCAAAGTTTCGATAACCAAAGTAATGACCGACGCCGTTGACAACACCAGCTGCCCAGAAAGGGATCCAAGCCATCTGGATCGCCCAAATCGTCAATCCGATCGCGCCAAACAAAGTCACGTCGATGATGAGCATTAAAAGAATGCCTCGGGCACTATAACGGGTGTAAACATTGGTCTCGAGCCAATCATCAGGCGTGCCATGACCAAACTTGGAAATGGTCTCTGCATTTTTTGATTCGTGCCGGTAGAGCTCAGCACCACTAAATAAAACCTTGCCAATGCCGTAGAACATGGGTGAATGCGGATCACCTTCGCGCTCGCATCGAGCGTGGTGCTTGCGATGAATCGCTACCCACTCTTTGGTCACCATACCAGTGGTCAGCCAAAGCCAAAAGCGGAAAAAATGCATCACGGCTGGATGTAAATCCAAACCACGGTGCGCTTGGCTGCGGTGCAGGAAAATGGTGACCGCAACGATGGTAATGTGGGTCATCCCCAGCGTAAAAAGAACCACCTGCCACCAGTTTGCCTGTAGCAAACCACCTGCTGCGAAAGAAAGAATGTCGTTCATGTATGTGTCTATGATCCAAGACAATAAGATGGATTGAATTTTAGCCTACACAAGCCCTGCCTGCGAATAGAAACCCTCAATTATTTGCGCAAAATCAAGTAAATAAGGGTTAACGGTCGCTAATTAACGCAGAACGCCTCAAAACACCGCTTATCAGAAGAAAGTTAGATGTCTTTCCGCTCGGAATCAAGTTCAGATGTGGGAGTTTCGACTTTTTGAGCCTTGACTCTCTTTTTAGCAGGGGCCATGGCTGCTTTAGTCTTAGCTTTAGTCTTAGGTTTGGTCTCTGGTTTGGTTTCGGATCCGGCCTCGGGATCAAGGACGTCAGCAGCTTCGAGCAAAACCTCCTCT
>JBILJA010000199.1:0-3770 GCA_044368775.1 Burkholderiaceae bacterium | reverse complement strand
GTGATGATGTGTTGTTCGGCTCACGTGACTCTGCAGAGCTTCGTCGCGCCCGCGTCCTGCAACCTTTTGTCGATGCTGCAGACTATTTACTCGATATTCATTCAATGTCCGAGCCCTGTGCACCAATCATGGTGTGTGGTGCGACCGGTCAAGGTGGAGAAAAAAGTGCTGCCTTGTCAAAACGCCTTGGAATTCCTGAGTATCTGTTGATCGATACAGGACATCCTGCAGGACTGAGGATGATTGAACGTGGCGGTTTTGGAAAACCCAATGACCCACGTACCGGCCTGCTCATCGAATGTGGCCAGCATTGGGAAAAGTCTGCCGCAGACGTCGCAAACGACACCTTACTGCGCTTTTTGCGACTCTTTGATATGGTGGACGATGCTTTTGTTAAACCCGCTTTACGCATGCCTATCTGCACCAAGCAACGCATCGTGCGCGTGACCGAAGCCGTCGTCGCCAAGTCCACGGGCTTTCGCTTCAACAAAGACTACAAAGGTTTGGAAGTCGTGCCTAAAAAAGGCGACATCGTGGCAACGGATGGAGAACTTACCATTCGCGTCCCTTACGACAATACGGTTCTCGTTATGCCCTCGACCTCGAATGTGAGAGTGGGTGCGACGACCGTTCGTTTTGGTCAATTTGAGGATTGATTTGGCCTCTGCAGACCTGACACTGTCAACAAAAAAGGCGATGCTAGCATCGCCTTTTTTATTGTTCGTCCAACTCTCATTGGACGTTGAACATTTAATTATCAATCTTGATATTACGATCCTTGATGATTTTGCTCCATGTCGCGGACTCTTTCGCGATGTACTTAGCCAAATCCTGTCGCGTACCAGGCTCAAGCGTCAAACCGTGTGAATGCAACGCCGCCGTCACTTCTTTGTCCGTAATCACTTTGACAATTTCCTGATTCCAACGGTCTAAAATCGCTGGGGATGTTTTGGATGATGCGACAAAGGCATACCAATTTCTCGCATCAAACCCTGGATACCCCGACTCGGCAATCGTAGGAATATTTGGAAAGATATCAGCACGGGTATCACCCGTGACGGCCAAAGGAATCAACTTACCCGAACGAATATGAGGTGCTGCCGAAGGCAATGCGGAGTAATACACGGTCACACGATTGCCGATGACATCAACCGTCGCCGCACCGCCACCCTTGTAAGGGACGTGCACAATATCGACGCCCGCGCGCTGATTAAACAACTCTCCCTGGAGATGAGATGCCGAGCCTGCTCCCGTCGATGCGTATGTCAGTTTGCCAGGTTCTTTTTTGGCGCGATCCACCAAGTCTTTTAGCGTTTTAATGCCAGACTCCGGAGACACTAACAGTACATTTGGAAAGCTGCCACCCATCGCAAGAGGCGCTAAATCCTTGACAGGATCGTAAGGGATTTTCATCAAATGCGAAGCAATCGACAGAGGGCCAATCGAGCCCAGCAAAATGACCGAACCATCAG
This sequence comes from Burkholderiaceae bacterium, assembly GCA_044368775.1. Lineage (GTDB taxonomy): Bacteria > Pseudomonadota > Gammaproteobacteria > Burkholderiales > Burkholderiaceae_B > Zwartia. The sequence goes on along the minus strand of JBILJA010000199.1, from coordinate 2,298 downwards.
AGGGACCATTCGCCACTAACGCAGTCACGATGTTGCCACCCGCACCCGGTTTGTTATCGACAACAATTTTTTGTCCGATGTTTTCTGAAAGCTTTTTGCCGATAATACGCGCGGCGATGTCATTCGCACCCCCTGGAGGGAAGCCAACATACAAAGTCACGGCCTTAGTGGGTGGAAACTCTTGGGCCAAGGCAGCAGCACCCAGGCTGCTGAGCAACACGGCACTCGTCAGCGCCGCAACAGTTTGTTTAATTTTCATTGATTTCTCTAGGAAGGGATGAAGAATGATTGGTTGATATCTTAGCGCCGATATGCAGTTGACGGCGCGCCTTGGCTAATTCGTATTGTTTTTGACGCTCACGTGCGCGCTTTTTTTGCTCATCGTCTCCCTTGGCAAAGCAACGCGGGCAACTCACGCCCTTTTCAAACTCAGAGGACTGCATCGCGCCATCCGGCAAAGGATCGCGGCAGTTATGGCACAGCTGACGTCCAGAGCGCTGCAGATGATGATCGACAGACACGCGATCATCAAAAACGAAACACTCGCCCCTCCATTGGCTTTGCTCTGGAGGAATTTCCTCGAGATATTTGAGAATCCCGCCTTCAAGGTGATAGACCTCCTCAAAACCCTTAGCGCGCATCAGCGCAGTGGATTTTTCGCAGCGAATTCCACCGGTGCAAAACATAGCGACCTTGGGTTTTTTACCTGTTTTTTCTGCGAGGGCCTCAGCCTGCTCCACCCATTGCACGAGCTGGGTGAAGGTTTTGATCTTGGGATCGATCGCACCCTCAAAGGTCCCAAGCTCGACTTCATAATCATTGCGCGTATCGATCAATACGACAGACGGATCACGAAGCAGGGCATTCCAATCCTGCGGTTTAACGTAAGTACCCGCCATGATTGTTGGACTAATCCCAGGCACCCCCATGGTCACAATCTCTTTTTTGAGACGCACTTTCATACGATGAAATGGAGGCAGATCAGACCAGGACTCTTTGTGCTGCAAAGCAGCAAATTTCGGATCTGAACGGAGATAGCGCAATACGGAATGAACATCCGCCGGAGCGCCTGCAATCGTGCTGTTGATCCCTTCGCGCGCCAGCAGAATCATGCCTTTTACATTGTGCTGCTCACAACACTCGAGTAAAGCTTGTCTTCGAGCAATAAAGTCAGGCAGGTCCACAAACAAGTAGAACGCTGCGGTTAAATAGGTAGATGTTGGCATAGGGTGATTGTGCCTTTTTGGTGGGCATCAGTAAAGGTCCATGCACTTGTTGATCATGTATGTTCTAGGGAAGATCCCACCAAGATTATTGACTTGTCGCCTCCTCATTATGCTAAAAAGTAATTCCCTTTAGGAGCTTGGATAAAATCAATGAAGAAGTTACAGACTCTACTTGGCATTGCCACCCTCACTTTATCGGTAAGCGCTTTTGCTCAAGCCTACCCCAATAAACCCATTACGCTGGTGATTCCTTTCGCAGCGGGAAGCGGCACGGACGGTGTGGCACGTAACGTTGCCCAAAAGCTGTCTGAACGTCTCAAGCAAACAGTCATCGTTGAAAATAAAGCCGGCGCGAGCGCACAGATCGCCGCCCAGTATGTGGCCAAAGCAGCACCCGATGGCTACACCCTCTTCATGACCACCAACACCTCGCACTCAGCGAACCCATGGATGTTTAAAACCCTCAGCTACGATCCGATCAAGGACTTCACTCCGATCGCACGCGTAGGTGAGTTGCCTTTCGCCATGGCGATCAATCCAAAACTGCCGGTCAAAAACTTGCAGGAATTCATTGACTACGCGAAAAAAAATCCAGGCAAGCTTTCCTACGCAACGCCTAACAGTACCTCCTTGGTGGCGATGGAAACGATTAAGCGTATTGCAGGCCTTGATATTGTCGGCATCCCATACAAAGCCAGCCCCCAAGCGATGACAGATCTCATCGCAGGTCAGGTGCAGGTGTATGTCGTGGACCTAGGTTCAGGTATGGGTGCGCTCAAGTCTGATCGTGTGCGCACGCTCGCCGTCACGACCGCCAAGGGTTCACAAAGCTTTCCCACCGTGCCATCCATCGCAAGCACGGTAAAGGGCTTTGATCTCACCTCTTGGAATGGTATTTTTGGTCCTGCCAACCTGCCACGTCCGATCGTGGACAAACTCAATACTGAACTGCAAGCGGTTTTCGCTGATAAAGACTTTCAGCAAAAACTTGCCGCAACCGGATTTGAGCTCGATCCAACAAAAACCCCCGAGGAGTTCGCCAAGTACGTGGAGTTTCAACTCAAGCATTGGG
>JBILJA010000198.1:0-3772 GCA_044368775.1 Burkholderiaceae bacterium | reverse complement strand
TTGAAACCACCGTTGCCGATCAGCGGGCGAACAACATTCATGTCCATGATGGCATCAGCGAGGCGCAGTTTGTCGAGATGCGTACCAAGCGTGACGCGACGCTTGAAATGCCAGTACTGATTTTGCCTGCCGTGCAGATCAATATTCGCGCGGGTGAGTTGCCACCCAAGGAGTCCAATGGCGTCTCTTATGTCAAGATTCCTCTCAATGCTTTGTAAGAGCGAGTGATCCGATCTCTACGGCTGTTTGAATTCAATCGGAACGAGCGCGGTGGATGGCATGGCTTCTTGGCCCCGTTTGGCTGGAATAAAACGCCATTGTTTAACCGCCTCGTGCGCCGCTTGATCGAGGCGCTGGAAACCGCTGCTTTTTTCAATGCTGATGTCTAAAACACTACCCTGAGCATCAAGGTTGACCCGTAAAAGAACGGTGCCTTCTTCACGAAGCCGTTTTGATAGGGCAGGGTAGACAGGGTTCGGTCGATGTAGATAGTTTGGGTCGACGTGTGCGGGTGTGAGCGGCAATGTTGTGGGCTCGCTGCGCTGTTGCACAGGACCCGCGGCTTTTCCAGAGTCTGCACTCGTTGCGCTTTTCACTCGGGTTTGGGCGGGGGCCTCTCGTATTGAGCTTGGCTCTGGATCTTGGGAGACGGCTGGCTCAACTGTTGGGGCAATAGTTGGTGCAATAGTTGGTGCAATTTCAGGTTCGAGTGCAGGGGGAGGCTCCACAGTTGTGGGGATGGAGACCGGTGCTGGCGGCTCTTGCTTGACTTCAGGTGCAGACTCCGGCTCTGGTTCAGGCTTAGGTTCAGGCTTAGGTTCAGGCGCAGGCTTTGGTTCAGGCTCGGGTTCAGGCTCTGGCTCAGGTGATGGCGATGGTGCCTCCACAATACCTTGCGCAGTCTCTAGCGTAACGGGAATAACGATGCCGGATTGTCCCGCGCTCGCATCTGGATCGGCCTCAAGATCTGAACCGCCGAGCCAGCCAAAGTGTGAAAGCAACAACACAATCACTAAAACATGGACGAAAGCGACCACGATCAGTGTTGCACCCAAAGGCGAGCGTGCCTTGGCTTGAAAGGCCTGCGGCTTGGCCGGCGCGGTAATCGCTTTAGGAGTTTCAGACGTTGGTATGGTCGAGCGCATAAAGCAGTTTAGAGGTTTTCAGCTAATATTTGGGATGAAGTTTTTTAATCAATTCTGTTTTAAACAAGCTAGGATCTTTAATGAACACAATCTCCCTCAAAAGACGCGCGACCATCAACATCGCATGCTTGGTGGCAGTGATGTCTTTCTGTTCCCCGTTTGGGGCGATGGCCTCCGAGGTGGTGGCGGGTGATTTGAAACTGATGGCACCCTGGGTTCGCGCTTCTGTGCCAGGTCAAGTCAACGGAGCAGGTTACGTCCAGATTGATAATAAAGCCAAGCAAGGTGATCGTCTCGTCTCTGCGAGCACCTCTGGGGTGAATCGTGTGGAGTTGCACACCATCATCAATGAGAACGGTGTAGCAAAAATGCGAGAAGTCACAGGCATTGATGTGCCGGCAAGCGGCTCCGTCAAGCTCTCACCGGGTGGCTTTCACATTATGTTTTTAGGACTGAGCGAGCCCTTTAAAGCGGGTGCCACGGTGCCGGTCACGCTAAAGTTTGAAAAAGCAGGTGAGGTGAAGGTCAATTTTGAGATCAAACCCCCCACTTACAATCCTGGAGCCGCGTCCGGACATGGCTCGCACCGTCACTAAGCACAGAGGCCTTTCATGCTCGGAGTCACTGACTATCCGGCGTTTGTGGTGGCATTCATCATTTTTTTGTTGATCCCCGGTCCTGGAAATCTGGTGTTGATTACTTCAACGACTAAAGGCGGCATTCGGGGCGGCTTTGCGGCTGCTCTGGGAGTCATTTTGGGCGATCAGGTGTTGTGTTGGATGGCCCTCGCGGGTTTGGCTGCCGTATTGGCCGCGTCGCCCGTCGCGTTTGAGGTCGTGCAATGGCTTGGTGCGGCCTATCTTTTTTGGCTCGGTGCCAAGATGCTGTTGGCAAAGCCTGGTGCGGCCCCCGTGCTCAATATCAAGCCCTATCACTATCTACGACAGGCGCTTGTCATTACTTTGCTCAATCCGAAAGCCATTGTGTTTTACATGGCTTTTTTCCCTTTGTTTGTGGATCCTGTTCAAAACAGAGGGCTAGTCACCTTTGCCTTTTTAGCCGCGACCATTGCCGTGCTGGCATTCTTGTATTGCGTCGTGGCGATTTTATTGACACATTTTTTAGCTGAACGACTACGCACCAATCGCTACATTTCTTTTGCCTTGGAAAAAATAGCGGGGCTTTGTTTGGTGGGTTTCGGGCTCAGGCTCGCGCTGTCACGCTAAGCCCAAGCCCTGGTCCAGGACTGGGAAAAGCATCAGCCTCAGGTCTTATTCTGTTCCACCACCATATGCGTGTGGGCGGCCTTGAGCAAGGGGCAGGCGACTCCTTTTTGAACACCTGCGTCAATCATTGCACCCAGAATATGCTCGTGTTCTGTTTGATGGCCTTGCGTCAAATCACGAAGCATGGAGGCTGCAAAACTTGAGCCCGTTTTAGTGAGCATCGCAAGAGCTTTTTGTTGAGCGCTTTCTTTGGTTGGAAAGCCATTGGCCTGCGCGATCGCACAGCTTTCCGCATAGAAACTGATCATGGTCTCCTTGCCCCAAGGTGCATCCGCGATTTTTCCAACATGACCTCGGCACAGTGTCGTCATGCCCGCGAGTGTGGCGAGAAAGACCCACTTATCCCAAAGCGACTGTTCGATATTTTCACTATAGGTATTGTCAAAGGCGGCCTTGTCGCACAAGGCAGAAAATTCACGCGCGAGGGATTCGTGCGCCGGATCGCGGTGTCCGATGGTGAGCGCGTGGAGATCGGTGAGTTGTTTAACAGCACCGCTCTTGGTGATGGTCGCGGCGATGTGGGCGACGCCTCCCATAACTCGGCTACGGCCAAATTTTTCATCTAGGATCTGGATGTGACGCAGTCCATTAAGGACCGGCAAGATCACACCTTTTGTGCTCGCCGCGCTCACAGAGTCCAGCGCATCCTCAAGATCGTAGGCCTTGGGTGCCAGCACAATCAAATCATATTCGGGCTTGAGTTGGTCGCGCGTGACGGATTTTGGACGAAGCGTGAAGGTTTCTGTTGGGGTTTCAACCACCAGACCTTCGGTTTGAATTTTTTCATGTCTCTTGTCTCGCAGCAAATATGTGACATCAGCGCCTGCCTGCATCAGTCTTGCACCAAAATAACCGCCGACACCACCCGCGCCCAAAATTAGAATTTTCATGCTTTCTCCTATTGATCTCTTATGTTATCGCTTTGCCGATCCGTCCGCTACGTATCGTTCAAATGCGTTATGCTTTTGACTGTATGACCAAAATCCGCCACTTTAGTTTTGGAGATTGCTTTGAAAAAATTGCGTTTAGCTACAGCACTGCCTGCCGCCTGTGCCTTGTCTTTTGCTTTAGCCTCTGTTTTTGCACCAGCGAAATCCACAGCGCAAGAGTTTCCTAAAGGTCAGACTATCACCATCGTCGTCGGTTTCGTACCGGGTGGTGGTACGGACACTGCGACACGGATTGTGGCTAAAAGCTTGTCCGCTAACCTTGGGCAGCCTGTCGTGGTTGAAAACCGTCCTGGTGCAGGAGGTGTGATTGCGACGCAAGCGGTGGTCAACGCCAAGCCCGATGGCACAACGCTGTTGCTGGGAAAAATCGTCCCGATGGCGGTGTCACCCC
>JBILJA010000180.1:0-4434 GCA_044368775.1 Burkholderiaceae bacterium | reverse complement strand
CCTGACCCCCTAACAAAGCCGTCACTGTTTCAGTTCCAGACTTGTAACTAATCTGCTCAAACTTTCCACCCGCAATGCGACCTAATTCAAGCATGGCGAGATTGTTTGGTGCAGAAGGTGCGCCAAAGAAAATACCCTTACCTGTCTTTGCAGCTGCGACGAGATCCTGTAAATTCTTGTAGGGTGAATCAGCGCGTACCGCGACGCCATAACGAAAGCGACCAAAGCCCGCCACAAACTCAAAATCTTTGATCGTATAAGTCAGGTTCATCAAATGCGGCATGATGGCCACTGTTGAATACGTCACCACACCTACTTGATAGCCATCAGGTTTCTGTTTGGCGATATAGGCGGGGGTTAACGTACCTAGCGCACCAGGTTTGTTCTGCACAATCACAGGCTTTCCAAGCGGGGCCTCCATCCCTTGCGCTAAGGCGCGCGATGCCACATCGGTGGCGCCACCTGCGCCAAAGTTCACGATTAAGGTCACCTCGCGTTGCGGAAAACTTTGGGCACTGACCAACCCAGCGCTCGCCAATAAAGCGAATCCACCTAAGGCTAATTTCATTTTCTGAATCATGTTTGCTCCGTTGTTATAAGTATCACGATGCGTGCACCGCTTACGACATGAAAAATCCACCATTGATGTCAATGGTGGCTCCATTAATAAACCCACTACTTTCTGCACATAAAAAAGCGACCGCCTGACCAACCTCCGCAGGTGTGCCGATTCGTTTCACCGGGATCTGCTCTGCGTAGCGACGATTGACCTCTTCGCCGGCCTGCAAGGCCATTTCAGTCAATATCCTACCTGGGGCCACACAGTTTGCCGTAATTCCGAAGGGCCCCATTTCCGTGGCGATCGCACGCGTCAGTCCCAACACGCCTGCTTTGGACGCCATATAACTTGGGCCCGCGACCACTGATTTGGATCGTCCTGCAAGCGATGAAATACTCACGATTCTTCCGTACTTCAATGCTTGCATATCCGGAATAAACGTCTGACACATCCGCATCACAGAGGTTAGGTTGACCTCGATCACCTTCGCCCATTCTTTAGGATCGAGTTGCAAGATGCCACTTGATTTTCCATCAGGCTGTTTAGGTGATATGCCTGCGTTATTCACCAGCACCGACACTTTGCCAAGCGTCGTACTGATTGTTTGATACAGACTTGCGATGCCACTGTCGTCGGTCACATCTAAGGTATACGCCAAGATGTTTGCCGCATGGTCGGACCCCACAAGCGCAGCCCCGTCAAACTTCTGACGGTCCACCATGACAACGAAATGTCCGCTGTTTAACAAGGCTTTCGATGTCTCAAGTCCGATGCCCTGTCTGGCACCGGTCACCACTGCGATTCGCTTTTGTGTCATTTAATCACCGCTGCATCGGGCGTATAAAAAGTAATGGGTGGAAATGCATTTTCATCGCACAGCACTTCGATCAAGGTTGTACCTGCGTTTTTCTTCGCTTGCGCGAGAGCGCCCGCGAGTTCTTTCGGATCTGTCACTCTGATTCCGTCGCACCCGCAATTGTGTGCAATCGCAGCGTGGTCGACAGGCTTAAAGTGCACTGCCGAAGTGTGGTCACCAAATTTCACATTCTCTGCATGTTTCTGATAGCCTAAAATTCCATTATTGATGAGGATCAACGTGACCTTCACTCCCATTCTTGCTGCTGTTTCAAGCTCTGACCACACGTGACCAAAACCACCATCGCCCACCACACAGAAAACTTCTTTCTGTGGCTGGGCGACTTTGACACCAAGTGCCATGGGAAAGCCCCAACCTAAGCCTGCCAGCCCCCGTGGCGTGATGAAACGCATGCCCGCTTTGAGTGAAACCAAAAAGTTCGCGATCCATATCGAGGAGTAACTCGCATCCGCGACGACGATGGCATCCTCGGTCAACTGGGACTGAATTTCCTGCATGATGCGCTCGGGCCGGATCGGTGTGGCGTCGGATGTTCTAACTGCTTCAGATTCTTTCAAGTACGCTGCGCGTCCTTCAGCAATTTTTTTCTCTACGCTTGGACGTGCGGTTTTCCTAGCCGTGCTATTAAGCGCCTTGAGTGCATCCGTCAATGCCGACAATGTCAATTTTGCATCACCCACCAGTCTCTTTGCTTCGTAGTTACGACCCACCTCGTGACCATCGATATCGAGATGAATAAACGTCGCTCCTTTTGGATAGAGCTTCCACGAGTCTGTCCCGTTTTGATTCGTTCGCGTACCCACCAACAACACCACATCCGCCTGTTCAATGAGTGGACGTTGATATCGTCCTGAGCCATTTGGACCCAAAAAGTATGTCATGACCCCCACCGAAAGCGGATGGGTTTCATCCACAACGCCTTTCCCCATCACCGTTGTTGCGACGGGTAAATGGCACTGCTCTTGCAACGCTGCGAGTGCTTGATGCGCATGCGATAAATGCACGCCTCCGCCAGCAATGACGATAGGATTTTTTGCCTTGGCAAGTAACTCTGCGGCCTCTGCAATACGCTCAGGTGAGGCTGCAACGCGATCAAGTGGGTAGTAGCCGAGTTCCGCTGTTCTCTTGGCGGCACCATAGGGCTGCAGCAAAATATCAGCGGGCAACATCAACACGACAGGTCCGGGTCTGCCTGTACATGCGGCCGTCATGGCCTGATCAATATAGTCTTCGATGCGAGAGACATCATGGACTCGGCGCACCCACTTGGTGACGGCTGTAAACATCCCAATATGATCGAGGTCTTGAAAAGCATTGCGGTCGGTATGTTCGGCGCTTACGTCTTGCACTAATGCCAAGATTGGGATCGAAGCTTTTAAGGCCTCTGCGAGAGGTGGCACCAATAGCGCCGCAGCCGGTCCATTTTGTGCAGTCACTACACCAATTTTCCCACTGACTCTTGCATAGGCATCGGCCATATAGCCGCCGGCGTTTTCCGTTCTGTATGCAATCTGTCGAATGCCTTGCTTCTCAGCGACAAGGTGGACCATACTCGGCAGGCTCTGCCCAAATATCGTATCAACACCGTGGCGTTTTAACGCGCTGACGACCGCATGCGCTCCAGTACCCTGAGCGGACATTCCGGTGGCTTTCAAAGGTGACATTGCACTCGTCATTGTTATTCCAATAAAAAAACAATCTTTACTTTATTTAAGGCTGAATGATTCGCTCAACTATGCAAGCATGCCGCACGCTTTAGCCTGACGTGCCTCAAACTCTGCGCAGTGCGTATCATGTTTAAATCCACGAATGCCTCCCCTGATGGTGCCCGTCTCACAGCTACGGTAGAGATCTCGCCAGCACTCAGGCAGCGGCTCGCTATCTGGCGGGGCAATCCAAAGACGGTACAGTAATCTTTTTTGATCTGGGTCGTCGTGATCCGTAAATTCTGTTCGAGAATGCAAAGTCACGTGGCTATTGATGATTTGTACATCACCTGGCTCCAACCACATCTCAAATGCAATGTCAGGACGACGCATCACACGATCAAACTGCTCAAGTGCGGCATAGTGCTCGGCCTGCAGCTGTGGCGACCCCGGGATTTGCTGAGCGCTGCGCACACGGTTCCAGTTCCAACGCCCAAACCACTTACCATCTCGCTCTGAAAAAACAGGCTGCATCACATAAGGGCCTTCGTCGGGCGCTTGCTCACCCTGCCGACTAAACGCAATAGGCTCATACAACCATTTTGCCTGTTCAGGATATTCGCACACCATGACAGCGTGTCCCGCCATCGAGCTGCTAACAATCGTTTTTCCACCCGATACCGCTTTATTGAAACAACTTAGAAAAACAATGTCTGACGAGTCTGTATGAAAATCAAGATCTGCGTTCGAAGAATAGCCTCGACCCGTTCCAGTGCGATACGACACGCCGGCATCTCGAACCGCTGAAATATATTGTGTCTCTTTGCCCTGTGGTCGAGGCACGCCAGCATGCAAACCCAAACCCCAAGTCAAGATTTCAAATTGATGTGCTGTTAATGCATGTCGTGGTAGGCCTTTGATCAAGGCAATACCTCTGCGAAGTTTCACTTCTTGCAGAGCGGCACCAAGGAACTCAGCGGTCCGAGGCCACACGAAATCTTCTCGTCTGTAATCAAACAAAGTCTTATTAGGATCTGCGATATCAATAACCGTCGCAATCATTTCGTCGGAGGCATGCTTGTCAATATTAAAGATCCAGCTTGAATCCTGCTGTAGCTCAGCGGCATGCCAATTTGAAGGATGTTGTAAAGACAGCATGATGGGTCATGGACTAGGAATGTTGATGCTTGATTCTAAACCAGTACATTCCGTTTTTTTTAAATTTATTTCTTTTGATTTAAAGATTTTGACGTTTAAGCATGCAGTACTTTTTTATCACGATTGCAAGCTTCGAGATCACCAAATAATCGATCTCGCCACCTCTCTTTATATGGGATAGATCACAAAAACTT
>JBILJA010000110.1:0-8047 GCA_044368775.1 Burkholderiaceae bacterium | reverse complement strand
AAAACTTCAGTAGCGAGCGCCATGAACACTCTTAAATTAACGGCTATTTATTGAGGCGCGGCTTAGTTCGAACCAGGCCTGTTGATAAAGTATGTCCCGTACCTTTTCAACGCACCTAGCGCTCGAGATGTCGAAGTCAAATCCTGAAATGTCGGTATGCCTGCTTGCATGGCTAACAAGGCATATTTTTGCCGCTGATCTTCGTAGTCTGCCTGACCTGTCGATCGCAACACAAGAAAAATACTTGTTTCTGGAGGCAATGCATCGTGCAGCTTAAGTACCATGCTCATAAGCTCACTCATCAATTCACCACTTCGATAAGGAAGTATGACTGGCAAATTTAAGTGGATCAACATAATCTCAGGTCGATCTGAGTCAATCACAATTTGAAGTAATTTTTCGAATAACTCACCGCCGAACCGATTCAAAATATTAGCCGGAAAATCTAGAGGATTTTCTAAACTTGCACCTGCCGAAATCCCGAGTGCGTTCAACTTGATGGCGGTATCAGAACCTATCGCCGGTAGCTCAATACCTAGACGTCCCAGTGCATCGGAAGCCAATACGCTCGCACCGCCGCCATTGCCGAATAAAACGACATTGCCGTGGAATGGCTTCTTTCCTGAGCCCCAGTTTTGAAACGCCACGAGCGTATCAATAAATTCCTCCAACGTCTCAACGAGTACAGAGCCCGTCTGAGACGCCAAGGCTTTCCAGACCTGATCATTGCCAGCGAGAGAACCTGTATGAGATGCCGCTGCTCTTTGACCCTGTTCCGTTCTTCCACCCTTGAGTATGACCACAGGTTTTCTGGCGTTTGCTGCGCGTAATATTTCAAAGAATCGTCGTCCCTCTTTGACCGTCTCAATATATGCGCCGATCACCTTGACCTTAGGCTCTGAAAGGTAATATTCCAATAAATCGCACGGGCCGACATCTAGACAGTTTCCTAAGGAAACCACGCCAGAGAAGCTGAGTCCGCGATACTCGCCATGCTTGATGATATCAACAGACAATCCCCCGCTCTGCGAAAAAATTCCTACAGCGCCTGAGGACCCCATCTGACCGTCAACAAATGTCATACCAGCTGCTGGGGAGTACACACCCAAGCAGTTAGGTCCTAGTAATCGCACTTTGCCAATACGCACTGCATCAACCAACGATGCCTGCAGTTTCTCTCCCTTGCCTCCTTCTCCGAAACCACTGGACATGACTTGCGCAAACTTTACTCGCCCGCCAGCGTTTGCAATCAGATCTGGCACGCCTTCCGCAGGAATAGCAATGAACGCATAATCGATCGGTTCCGGTGTGTCGGCCAGACTGGGGTAGGCTGGTAACCCTTCAAGCACCGACTCGGTAGGATGAATTGGATAAATATTGCCCTTGTAACCTGATCGGCGCAGTCGTTGAATAAAACGATTGCCCTGGCCTTCTACTTTATTGGATACCCCTGCGACAGCGATCGCCCGGGGGTGAAACAACGCATCAAAATTGATGGGGGCATCCGCCTCTTGTGCACTGTTTGGGTCAAATACTGTGTGCATCGTCTTAACTCTCTGACAAAACAATACGGGCATCCAGGGCAATGACCCCTTGCTCGTTGGCTAACAACGGATTGATGTCCAACTCTTGGATCAAGTCTGTCAGTTCATAAAATAATCCTTGTTCTCCACCCACTGACAATAATGCATCGACAATGATTTCGTCGGGTACTGAAATGCCGCCTCTTGCACCCTTGAGCAAGGCCGCAGCTCGAAGATCTTGAATCATCTCGCGCGCATCCGCTTCCGTAATCGGACAAATTCTGAACGTGACATCCTGTAAAACCTCAACGAATATGCCGCCCAAACCAAACATCATCACGGGACCAAATGTTTCGTCTCGGTATCCACCAATCACGATCTCATGGCCTTTACTAACCATTTCCTCGAGTAAAAATCCATCGATGGTATAGCCGTGATCTCGGCATCTTTGCGATATATCATCAATCGATGCCTTGATTGCTTCTGCGTCGCGCAAACCTAGGACAACTGCAGCAAAATCCGATTTGTGCAATACCTCGGGAGAGATAAGCTTGAGGACAACCGGTCCAGAAAAGCGCGTTAAGACCTCGCTGATATTATCGTTCGCTTGTATCACCGCCGAGAGCGGAGCACGTATTCCATACCCATCCAAAATACGCTTTGAAGTTGGCTCATCAAGTGCGCACCGACCAATCTGCTTGGCCTTTTCTATTAATTGACGCGCGTTTGTAGCTGTGTCCATGTCCAACCCAAGTCAATGATCTCGCTGATGAAAAAATTGCTCACACTTCGAGCGTCACAACGATATCGCCTTCCGATATTGACTGGCCTTCAGTGACGCAGATTTCGTGAACGACGGCAGCTTCAGTGGCAGTGACAGGAATTTCCATCTTCATAGATTCCAAGATGATAAGTTCGGCATCTTCTTCTACAGATTCGCCTGGTTTGACCAACACCTTCCAAACAGTTCCAGTGATGTCGCTTTTAATCGCAATGATGGCCATTTAATTTTTCCTTGTTAAATTTTATTTCCATTAGACTTGCTAGTGAGTATGTCTAATGACCTTTCTTAATAACTTGTCGGCCAGTTGTTCAGGCGATGCTGCCCCACTCCTCTGGACGGCCCTCTAGAATGAATGGCCAGTACCGCCTTGAGATAGTCTCGCGTTTCGCGCGGTTCAATTATGCTCTGAATTTCATACAATGCAGCGAGAGCCCAAGGTGCATTGTCTTGAGATACGTTTTCAACAAGCTGAAGAAAACGCACTGGATCATCTTCATAGCGCACTCCGTGCAGTACGTTAACCGCAGTGCCTGCGTCCATGAAGCCGAAGTCTGCTTCAGGCCATGCCGCGGCATCATTGCTGTTACGTCCACCCCCCATATTTAAGTATGCTTGGCCGTAATTTTTTCTAAGCGTAATCGTAATTTTTGGCACAGTCACTTGGGCCAATGCATTCATCCAATTGATAATGCGTCCCGGAGCGCCACGTCTTTCACCATCGATCCCGATCAAAAATCCTGGTTGATCCACCAGAAAAACTAACGGGATATTAAATGAGTCACAGAAGACCAAAAAGCTGGTTGCTTTCGCACATGCGTCCACATCAATGGAGCCTCCTTTGAATTTTGGATTATTCGCAATCACTCCCACCGTTTTTCCATCAATTCGTCCAAGCGTTGTCACTAACGACTTTCCATAACGAGGTTTAAGCTCGAACATCGTCTCCTTATCGAGAACGCGGCGAATGACCTCGCGACTATCATAGGTTTTTGATCTCGACTGTGGCACTATTTCGTGAATGTCATGAATCGCATCATCTGAGCCCTCTGGCACAGGAGCCAATGGAGGGGGCTCACCATTGTGACTGGGCAAATAACTCAGGAATTGTTTGACTGTTTCGAGTGCTTCCTCATCTGTATCAACAGCAACGTCCACAAAACCTGTTGTGGCCGTATGCAACTTCCAGCCTCCCAGCTCTTCCGGATCCACGCTCTGTTTAATCGCAAGCTCTGTGACCCGTCCGCTTGCGACAGCCATCGTCGCACCTTTTCTCATCACAACAAAATCAGACAAGCATGAATACCATGTAGAAGATCCGTAGCAACTACCTAGTAGCGCAGAGACCCACGGTGTTCGTCGATCACGAAGGAATTCCAATGGATCTTGCCCAAGAATCGCACGACCTTCGGCGCCCATCCGATCTGGCATGCGCGCACCGGCGGACTCTCCAAGCAAAATGAGTGGCATCCCCGAGTCATTAGCAACCGCCCTGATATGCTTAATTTTTTTGCCGTTTACAACACTGCTTGAAGCTCCGAGTACCGTAAAGTCATTGGAGACGACCGCAACCGGACGTCCATCGACTTTTCCAAAGCCCGTTATTTTTCCGTCTGCGGGAGTTTTGTCACGCGCCGCTGGCCGGTAAGACGCAGCCAGCAAACCAGACTCATGAAAACTATCCTTATCTAGAAGACAGTCCAACCTTTCGCGAGCGTTTAGGATATTTTGCGACCGTCGTTTAGCAAGTCTTTCTTCGCCACCCATGGCGAGTGCCTTGGTGCGACGCTGCTGGAGTTCAGAGTTGTTTGAATCTTGGCTCATAGTATGGTCTGCTTATGATCGGTGGATGTCTTACTGAGGGTGTCTTTTTATTGTAGTAGTCGAAGCTACTACTGTCAATAATGATTTATGATCGTGCAATCCACCAGTCTGCTCTCAAGGTGCGGTCGCGCTTGTGCCTACCCCCATTTTCCGCCTTGAACCCAATGGAAATTTCTAATGTCTAAACATGCCGTAAAGAAAACCGTATACAGCAGAAAAAATGTTGATGCTCCTGGCCCGATACAAGACCTTCAAAGCCTCGGATTTTCTGAATACGAAGCCTGCACATACATGGGTGTTCTTAGCAAAAGTCCGGCTACTGCATATGAAATTAGCAAGATCGCAGGTCTACAACGTGCGAATACCTACGCCGCCCTTGAGAATCTTGTAAAAAAACAAGCCGTTCAACCCATTAGCGAAAATCCGGTTCGTTATGTACCGATCGAACCTCGCATCCTTCTTGAAAGGATTTCTACCAATGTCAGCGGTGTCTGTGATCGTCTGCAACAAACGTTTAATGAAATGCAACCGCAGGAAAGCTCCGATGTTGTCTGGGGCATCGACGGAGAGGAGAGGATTACCGCGAAAATTGACGAATTGATCGACAAGGCGAATAGTCATATCTGGATCAAAGCTTCGACAGATGTTTTGCTCAAACATGCACCACGCATGAAGAAAGCCGCCTCGCGCGGGGTCAAGCTCGTTTTTGTGGTGTTTGGTGACGATGTCAAATTTTTGCATTTCGGAAAAAATAGCAAAATTTATCTGCATGAGGGAAATGGTCAACGTGTTGGCGGGGCTGACAACCTCTTTACATTGGCTATTGACTACAAAATAGCCTTGACCGCGAGCTTGGATGCCTCCTTAACCGGCGCCTACACCACGAACCCTGCGGTAGTGCGTATGGCGGAAACGCTCATTCGCCATGATGTCTACATGGCCGAAATCATGGCGTTTCTCGGGAAAGATATTGAATTACGCTTTGGCAAAGGCTTGATTGAACTCAGAAAAGAACTATTTTCCCCCGAGCAAATGGCCTTGCTCGCGACAAATCTGGACAAAAGTACCTCCAAAATAAAACCGTCCCGAACTCGCACGCGTCCATCAACTTAGACTTTCGATACTTCTCTATTGCAACGATCCTGCAGCGCCCTGAAGAATCGCACTCAGGAGATTCATGCCCTCTTTGCGCACACACTAGCTCCATTTTTTTGCTGATTGACTAGTAGCAGCTTATAGTACTACTATAAATTGACTCTAATCGCGTGATCTGAACGTCGCGGCAAAACCTGAGTTTTATGAACAGATAGCTAAAAAAATATATTGCGTACTGACAATAAAGTATTGGAGACAAACGATGCATAAGTTCATTCTTCTCTGTATAGCCTTAGCGTTTTCAACCGTAGGTCTACAAACCGCGCGTGCAGAACGACAACAGCCAGGGCAAAACACGCAGTTCATCGTACCTGCAGGCGCTGGGGGCTCTCTTGATATTGTGGCCAGAAAACTCCAAGAGCTTTTAACAAAAGAAAATCTAGTTAAAAATTTCGTTGTACTCAATCGTCCTGGTGCTGGCGCCCAACTTGCTTTGAATGTACTCAATCAAAACGTCGGTGACCCCAACTATCTGATGACCTTACCGACAGCGATCATTAACAATAGCTATCTCGGTATGATCAAAACGACTTACAAAAGCTACACTCCTGTCGCGATGCTCCTCGACGGATATGTTGGCATCTTGGTTAGAAGCGACTCGCCATTCAACACTGCAAATGATCTGATTGAGCACCTTAAGAAAAATCCAAATAGCCTCAATATCGCGATTGCTGCAAGCTTAGGCAATGATGTGCATGTTGGTACCGCAAAGGCTTTGATGTTGGCTGGCGTTGACATATCGAAACTGACTTTCGTACCTTTCAAATCCTCCTCTGAGTCAATAACGAACCTAATTGGTGGCAACGTTGATGTGGTCGGTGCCACTACGCCAACTATCATTCCTGCCCTTCAAAGCGGGAAAGTCCGCGTATTAGCGATTGGATCACCAGAACGTCTTAAGGGAGTATTAAGCAATATTCCAACTTGGAAAGAATTAGGCGTAGACACGATCACATCATCTCCGCAAGGCGTGATGGCGCCCAAAGATATCACTCCCCAACAAATCAAGTTTTGGGAGTCCGCACTCAGACAGGTCACCCAAACAAAAGATTGGAATAATTTCCTAGAACAAAACCAATGGGCGCCTCGCTTCATGACGGCAACAGAGACCATGGCCATGCTCGAAAAAGAAACCGCAACTATCGAAGAAGTTTTGAACAAACTGCAGCTCAAGAAAAAATAGCTGACAGTAATCTCATACCAGCCTTGAGCACAAAGAGCTAAACGTCAAGTGATCACTCAGTGATTTTACGAAGGATGACAGCAATGACGAATAATCTACTTACGAGAGCGTTATTGACTCTAGTCATAGGTTGCTTTAGTTCTGTGCTTGTTGCGGCTGAAAAATATCCCAACAAACCAATCCAGCTAATCATTCCCTACACACCCGGTGGTAACACGGACATTTTGGGTCGCCTAATTGCCCAAAAACTTGGTGAAGCGTGGGGCGCGAGAGTCGTGGTTGAGAACCGACCTGGCGCTGGCGGAACGATCGGCGTAAACCTGGTCGCCAAGGCAAAGCCAGACGGACATACTTTGGCGTTAGCCGCTTTTGGAAATATTATCGTTGCCAAGAGTCTTTACAAAGACCTGCCGTACGATCCGGTCAACGACCTAGACCCTGTGATTTTGGTAGCGACTCCGCCCACAATCTTAACGGCGACAGCGTCTTTAAAGGCAAATAACGTCAAGGAATTAATTGCATACGGGAAAGCAAATCCAGGCGTACTCAATTATGGATCGTCTGGCAAGGGAACATCCAATCACCTATTTGCTGAGCTTTTTAGCTCAATGTCAGGCATTGAGATGACTCACGTTCCTTATAAAGGCAGTGGCCCAGCAATTAACGACTTGATCGCCGGACACACTCAACTCAATTTCGCACCACAGCCTTTAGTCCTTTCATCGATCAAGACCGGTGCTCTTAAAGCGATTGCCGTCACAGGCTCTGAACGTATGTCGATGTTGCCAGACGTACCCACCGTTTCCGAGTCTGGCTTACCCGGCTACCAAGGGCTCGGCTGGTTCGGTGTAGTGGCCCCGAAGGGAACTCCACCAGACATCATCAAGAAACTCAACGCTGAAATCAATCATATCTTGAACTCACCCGATGTTCGTAAACGCTTAACAGATGAGGGAGCAACACCCGTTGGAGGCTCGCCTGAAGATGCCAAAAGATCGATCAGCGAAGGCATTGAAAAATGGAAAGGACTCGCCTCTAAAGTGCAGTAATCGCGCGCTTGCATTACTTGCGAACCTCTGCGAGAGAGCGCCTTCCCCACTCACTCCACCGTCACCGAATAGTCGAACTAGGTCGTCTGGGCTTGTCTGCAAAGCCTCGGGTGATTCCCCAATGACATCCCTCTGATCTTTGACTCTGACTTCGCAGGAAGACTCAGAGTTTTCATTGGTTTGATTCCCGTTGTTTGCTGAGGAACACTTTGCTTCCCTGATTGCGTTGATGACTCTTTGCGTTGCCTCAGAGAACGTTACACGCAAAGTGTGCTTCTTTGTCTTCTCGTCGAAATGGACTGTGGTTGATGAGATCATCTTGTTAATGACGTTCTTTCGACCATCGTCATTTAATAGCTCAAGCTGCTCTGCTGTCATCCAGCTAATCTCGTCACCCAGTAACCCATCTCGATCACGACGGACTTGGTTTTCTTTACCCTCAACGTCATTTTGACTCGGGGATTGTTCTCTGATTTCCCGAAGAATTGTCTTGATGAGGCTCCAGATTAGCTGGTTCGTCTTTTCAATATTG
>JBILJA010000197.1:0-3786 GCA_044368775.1 Burkholderiaceae bacterium | reverse complement strand
TCCTCATGCCTGACTCTGCAGGTCGCCTTGAGTGGAAGATGACAGGTGTCGATTCGATCGAACCCATGCTCAAACAGCTCTTCGGACAAGGCCCGACGATGCATGGCAAAGGTCATATTGGGTATGGTGGTCAGCGTCATTCAAGTATTGAACTCTCAGAGCTTTTATTCAAAGATCCTCAAATCGCATTAAAACTTACACCACTGACTGGAGCTGCGACTTGGGATAATCAAACACTTAAATTAAAACTGCATTCCGATCATCTCAATGCACGAACGGAGTCTGTCGTTACAGATTGGCGAGGCATGAGTATTGATATCAATCTCTCTAATCGTAATTTGGGATTAGGCACATACTCTTTCGAAATCAATAAGGGCACCAGTGCATCATCCGCATTTGAAGGAATCAAACTCACTAAAACTGCCAGCCTAAATAATGATCGTTTTAATCTGGCTATTTCCCAAACAATGAAGCGCTATTCTTATGAGAAATTCAAACTGAGTGATGTTAATCAAGAGTTTGTTATTCGTGGCTTGGATAAAGACAGCGTCATGATTATCACAACTATTTTGCGTGATGCAAAAGACTTCAACAAAATGTCGGGTGAAGAGCGAGTAGCTCTATCCAAATCTTTGCGAGATTTGTTTAATAAAGGCTTTTCAATTGGCGCACCTCGTCTGGTAGCAAATGTAGAGGGCGGTTCGCTGAGCGGAGACCTGAACATCGAAGTCTTAAAGGTTGATGGAACCCCGTCAGTTTTCTCCACTTCTCAGCGTCTGCGTGCGACCGGACAAGTTGTCTTAAATGGTAGGGGAGTACTGGACAAAGCCCAACAGACAACGGCTTTGATGCTTGGACTGGCCGTTAAAACGCCTGATGGTCTTAAAACAAGTTTTGATTTTACCAATGGTGTACTTTCAGTGAACGGTAAAACATTTAATGTTAAAGATAATCTTAAATTTCTTGACGACATCATTAATATCGCACTCGATCTTTGAGCAACACCTAAGCATTGAAAAAAAGAGGATCCGAAGATCCTCTTTTTTTATGACTCGCGTCACGACTCTTTTAATTCGTTTATTAAACTGGCGTAAACATTGGAACAGGAGGACCTTCCTCAGTTGTTGGTTTGAAAACCAACTTGACCTTTTGTCCGATTTTTAGCGCAGCCAAATCACAATCTACGATTTGCGTCATCATTGTCACACCTTCGTCGAGTGTCACATAGGCGATGCAATAAGGATTGGGATTGCCGCGCTGCATGACGCTCAGTGAATAAATCGTCCCTTTGCCCGAGCCTTCTTTCCATTCTGTTTCACCAAAACAAAAGGGGCAGAGGGTACGAGGATACCAATGTGGTTCTTTGCAAGATTTACAGTATTTGACTAAAAACTTACCTGTTTTGGCAGCCTCCCAAAAGGGTTGATTTCCTTGCTCTTCGGCAGGGGCTGGAATAGGATTGGGTTGATATATCATCGTCATGATTATTCACGCTCCATGATCAGTGTTGCGCTACCATGGCGCGAACCAAGAAAACCGCCTGTGCCATGGGCAAGGGCAACATCACAATTTTTGACCTGTACGGCAGGATGCGCTTCGCCGCGCAATTGACGGACAGCCTCGATGACCTTCGTGATACCACCACGATTAGCTGGGTGGTTATTACACAAACCTCCACCGTCAGTATTAAAGGGAAGTTTGCCTACGCCAGAAATCAAGTTGCCATCAGACACAAATTTACCGCCTTCGCCTTTTTTGCAAAAACCAAGATCCTCTAGCTGCATCAAAACCGTGATGGTAAAGCTGTCATAGATCGAGGCGTATTTGATATCTTGAGGCGTGAGACCCGCTTCTGCAAAGGCATTCGCCCCAGACATGCGTGCACCTGAGTAAGTCAGGTCAACACGACCACCAAGCTGACCTTTGAATGACTCGCCAGCACCGCGAAGCTTGACGAGAGGTCGCTTGAGTGACTTGGCAATATCAGGACGCGCCACGATCAAAGCTCCGCCACCATCACTCACTACGCAACAGTCGAGACGATGAAGGGGCGTGGAGACCAAGGGGGAGTTAATCACGTCCTCAACGGTCACGACATCACGCAACATGGCGTGAGGATTATGTTGCGCGTGGTGTGAGGCCGCAACCTTAATCCATGCAAGTTGCTCAGAAGTCGTGCCGTACTCATACATATGTCGGGCTGCGACCATTGCATAGCTGTTAACAGTCACGGGACCAAAGGGCGCTTCAAAAGGTACGTCAGGCAAATCATTGCCCCAGTTACGGGGCTGTAGTCCTGAGGAGCCTGCCGAGCGGGGACGTCCAGCCAGGGTAATCAGTGCGATATCGCACTTTCCAGCCGCGATGGCTTGGGCTGCATGAGAAACATGGATCAGATAAGAGCAGCCTCCGGTCTCTGTGGAGTCAACATGACGAAGCTTGTTGAGCCCCATATAGTCGGCCATGTTCAACATTCCTAAACCCGGCGCATCGCCTGCACAAAAATAACCGTCAATATCACTAAGTGATAAGCCAGCATCTTCAAGGGCACCTTTGGCTGATTCTGCATGCAACTGCGCGACGGATTTATCTGGGGCTTTACGCGTGGGGTGTTCATATGCACCGACGATATATGCTTTGTCTCGTATAGTCATTGGATTGGATATTGAGTTGTGAAAGAAACTTAGTGATAAACAGCTTTTTACCACTGTTATGGATCGATGTTTTTAAACTACAGGCTACATGGGCTTAGACTAAAAGTCGTAAAATCTAGAAGAATGGCGTGATGTGTGCCCATTGGTCACGCACCCTCTGTCCAAGTAAATATAACTTAGTTTTGTTCTTCCTTATGATTGACTTTTACGAGCTTAAACGTGTCATCTTCAACAAATGCGAACACTTATTTCGGATTAACCATTCCGTATTTAGATTTTCTTCAGCTTGAGCCCGTGCTCTGCCAGGATGACCAAGCCGTGACGCGAATCAAAATTCGCGATGAACTAAAAAATAGCAGGGGACACATTCACGGTGGTGCAATCATGAGCATCCTTGATTTCACGCTGAGCGCCGCGGGACGCGCAAGCGATCCCTTGGGAATTGGCATGGCTACCATTGATATGCATACAACCTGCCTGGAGCCTGCCGTCACGGATCTGACGGTTCAGGCACGCTGCATACGGCGCGGTAGTTCCATTGCTTTTTGTGAAGGTGAGGTCCTTGATACTTCAGGCAACGTGATTGCAAAAGCGAGCGCAGCCTTCAAAGTCCTCAAGGTCAAAAGCCTTTAGCTTAGTTTTGCTTTGACCTGAGCTGAAAGCGTGGACATATCCGCGCGGCCAGCAAGGGACTGCTTTAAAAGCGCCATAACCTTACCCATCGCAGGTGCGCCGGATACTCCCTGGGCCGCAACTTCGGCAAGCGCAGCATCCATGGCAGTGGCGACCTCGGCTGGGGTCGCGGCCTGCGGTAAAAACTCTTTTAGGATCACCATTTCAGCGGTTTCTTGGGCCGCAGTTTCAATACGCCCGGCTTGTTCAAACGCGGCAATAGACTCGCGGCGCTGTTTAATTTGTTTTTCAATGATCGCAGTCACCTCGGCATCCGATAGCTCCTTGCGCTCGTCAACTTCACGCTGTTTGATCGCAGCCTGAAGAAAACGTAAGGTTCCCAAACGATCGGCCGCCTTAGCACGCATCGCGTCCTTGACAGCATCGGAAATTCGGATTTTTAGCTCAGACATAGATGGCCTTCAGGCAAAAGGAAATGATTCGGAATTATAGATCGTCT
>JBILJA010000081.1:0-11098 GCA_044368775.1 Burkholderiaceae bacterium | reverse complement strand
CCTTTGAAGGACCTTCGGCGGATTCGCCATGGTTTGCCATCTTGGAGCTCTCCGATAGTGAAAGCGCCGAGCATGCGCAAGCGCGTTTTGAGTCTGTGTTGGGTGCGGCGATCGAGGATGGGCTGGTGATCGATGCGGCGATTGCTGAAAATATTGCTCAAAGCAAAGCGATCTGGCATTTGCGTGAAAGCATCCCACTGGCTGAGGCTGAGCTTGGAAAGAGCATCAAACACGATGTCTCGATTCCTATTTCCTTGATTGGACAGTTTGTCCAAAAAACCAATGCGGCACTGCAAGTCAAGTTCCCTGGTATCCAGCATATTGTGTTCGGGCATTTGGGCGATGGCAACCTGCATTACAACGTCGCCCGCGCGCCCAATCAGACCGAACAAGAGCTTCTCGCCACGCAATACGACGTGTATCAACTGGTCCACGACAGCGTTCATGCCCACAGCGGCTCAATTAGTGCGGAACATGGCGTGGGCCAACTCAAGCGCGACGAGCTGACACGCTATAAAAGCGAGCTCGAACTCAGACTCATGAAACAAATCAAGCAAGCACTTGATCCGGATGGATTGATGAACCCAGGCAAAGTCCTGCAAGCTTGATAAAGGAATACAGATGCTTCGTTTGACTTGGCGGTTTTTTTGGACAGCACTCTTGATGCTGACCTTGTTCCGCTTGTGTTTGGTCGCGTGGCAATGGCCACGGGTCGAAGCCGTCGACGGTTTCTGGCCAGTGATGATCGGTGGCTTGCGGATCGATCTCGTGATGATTGGCATGATGATCGCCATCCCGGCGGGGGCGGGGCCTTTTTTCGGTCACTTCGCGATTGCAGAAAAAATCACCGCTTGGTGGTTCAGGGTCTGTTGGTTTCTGTTGCTGTTGCTCGAGGTCTCGACGCCTCAGTTTATTGCCGAATACGACACGCGCCCCAACCGACTTTACTTTGAGTATCTCGGTTACCCACGTGAAGTGTTCGCCATGTTGTGGGAGGGTTACCGTCTGGTGTTGTTGGCCGCGTTTGCGGGACTTGGCATCGGAATGTGGGGCGCGTTCAAGCTCTTTAAGTCCGGCAAGCCTGATAAAGAGCTGCGCTGGTGGTTGCGCCCGCTCGTGAGCGTGGTCTTGATCTTGTATTGCGTGGGATCGATTCGAGGCACGCTACAGCATCGTCCGATCAATGCTTCGTCTGTCGCTTTTGGCAACGACGCGATGGTCAACGCGTTGCCTTTGAATGGCTTTTGGAGTGTGACCAATGCCGCCTATCTGATGAAGAATGAAAAGTCTTCGTTCGACCTGTATGGCAAGTTGCCGATCGAGGAGATCAATGAGATCGTGCGCCGTGCCGCTGGTATTCCGGATCCCGTGCTCGATCAGCATTTACCGACATTGCATGCTCAAACAGCGACTGTGCGCCGCGATAAACCGCTCAATCTTGTCATCATTTTGCAGGAGAGTATGGGTGCACAATATTCCAAGAAACTCGGCGGTGCCCGTGACTTGACGCCAGAGCTAGACAAACTCGCGCAAGAGGGTTGGTGGTTTGAGCGGGCGTATGCGACAGGGACGCGTTCCGTGCGCGGTCTCGAGGCGATCAGTTCCGGATTTTTACCGACGCCCGCTCAAGCCGTCTTGACCTTGCCGCGCTCGCAAACGGGATTTTTCACCATTGCTGAGTTATTGGGACGCCATGGTTACTACTCCCGCTTCATCTATGGTGGAGAAGGACATTTCGACAATATGCGCAGTTTTTTCTTGGGTAACGGCTTTAATGAAATGGTCGATCTGCCTAAGTTTGTCGCGCCCAAGTTTGTCGGGTCTTGGGGGGCTTCCGACGAGGATATGTTTACCGAATTGGATCGTGTCTTGCGCCAGGATACGGCGCGCCCAACGGTAACGATGGCTTTTTCGGTTTCCAATCATTCGCCTTGGGAATATCCCAAGGGACGAATCGAGCCCATCGGCGAACCTGCGACTGTGACCAATACGGTTCGTTATGCTGACTGGGCGATCGGTGATTTTTTCAAAAAGGCGCGTCAATCGCCCTATTGGGATAACACCCTGTTCTTGATTGTGGCGGATCATGATGCGCGTGTTTACGGTGGTTTGGTTCCCGTGCGGCACTTCCATATCCCCGCCCTGATCATCGGTCCAGGGGTCAAACCAAAGTCGGACACGCAGGTGATGAGTCAGATTGACTTGCTGCCCACGTTGCTTTCACTGATGGGGATTGACTCCGTTCATCCGATGTTGGGCCGAGATTTGACGCGGCAGCCTGCCAATCGCGCGATGATGCAATTCGGCGATAACTACGGCTTCCTGACCGCGGGTCCGGAGGGTGAGAAACTGGTTGTTTTGGAGCCAGGAAAACCCGCCCGCACGATACGTTACGAGATGCCAGACCGTTACACGCCAATAGATCCGGATGAACAGCAATCGCGCGAAGCGCTTGCGCATGTACTTTGGCCTAGTTGGGCGTATACCCAGCAGCGCTACGCCTTACCACCAAGAACGCCACGTTAAGTTCGCTGAGTCACACTCAGTCACGCGCAAGCTTGTCGGGCGTGCCTTAGACCTTTTGACAGCGCGGACAAAAATAGGTCGCGCGCTGACCTTGCACGATGCGTTTGATGGGGGTGGCGCAGTTCCGGCAGGGTTGGCCGTCACGTTCATAGACGGCCGCATGCAAGGTGAAATAGGCCCCTGCTTCGCCGGTGGCGTTCACATAGTCTCTGAGCGTGCTACCGCCAGACTCCAGCGCGTCGTTGAGTGTGCTTTGCAGTGCGGTGACGAGGCGCTCGCAACGCGCTAGAGAAATCCTCGCAGCTTGTGTTTTAGGGTGAATACGCGCTCTAAATAAGCTTTCAGAGGCATAAATATTGCCAGCGCCTACGACAACAACACCTGCCAGCAAGGCTTGTTTGATCGACATTTTCCGCCCAGTCAGACCTTTTTTGAGCCATGTCGCATCAAAGCCCGGGTCGAAAGGTTCGATGCCCAGTTTGCTAATCAAAGGATGGTGTTCGATGGGCCCGGCACTCCTGGGGTGCCATAAAACCGAGCCAAAGCGACGTGGGTCATGAAGGCGCAAGGTGACATGTTCAAACTGCCACTCCACATGGTCATGTTTTCTGAGAAGTTCGCCGTGGAGCACGCTGCGCAAAGAGCCTGACATGCCCAAATGAATCAGTTGCGTGCCGTGGTCGAACTCGATTAACAGGTACTTGCCGCGCCGTCGACAGGCTCGTACAACCCGTCCGGCAACCAAGTCGGGTAGATCTTTCGGGATGGGCCAGCGCATGCGAGGTTCGTGCACGATCATTTTTTTGAGCGTGTGACCTGTTGCAACGGCGTCAATTCCCCTGCGAGTTGTTTCAACTTCTGGTAGTTCTGGCATGGCTGAGTGCTAACATCCGTTCACTGAGTTTGTTGATTGTGCCACCAACCTGGCGGGTCGAGTGAAGTCGTTGTTTAAATCTATCTTTTACCAAGTGTGCGCCTCGGCTCTGATAGGGGGGGCGGTTTTGCTATGGGTCTCGAGCGTTTCGGCGCAAACGACTCCAGCCAAAGGGGTAGGCCAAGGCGCCCAGCTGCAAATCAAGCCGCGTGTGCCTGAGTCGCAGAGCATTCGCCTGCGCGCGGGTCAGTTGCCCGAGGTGACGCTTACCTCAACGATATTATTTCGTATTCTGGCCTCTGAGATTTCTGCGCAGCGGGGCACTTATTTGCCCGCGGGCAAGACCATGCTGGATCTGGGCCGCGAGCTGGGCGACTACCGATTGGCGCGTCGCGCGTTGGAGTTTTATCTCGCGGGCGGCAATTTACCTGGCGCGCTTGATGCCTCAAGAGTATGGCTGCGCTTAATGCCGGATGACCCAGAGGCCTCCTCGACGGAAATGGCGCTAGCGGCGGCTTCTGGTCAAACGAGTGGCCTGGCGGCGGCGTTGCGCAAACAAATTGACGCGGCGAGTGACAAGTCTGCGGCGATTGGTCAGGCGTTTGCGGTCTTGAGTCGCATGCCCGACAAACGCGCGGCATTACGGATTTTGAGTACGGCGATTGGCGACAGCAATGCAAGACATTTGGCTGCGGGACATATGGCGCTGGCCGATATGGCGCGGGCTGCAGGTGAAAACGAACGCGCCCTCGAAGAATCTCGCCTGGCTTTAGCTGCCGCACCGCGCTCAGAAGAAGCCGCGTTGCGAGTATTTGAATACGGTTTAAGTGTCGATCCCGATCGTGCTTTGCGTGAAGCCACTGAGTTTGTGGCTTTACATCCAAACTCAAGACGCCTTCGTGTATTGCTGGCGAGCCATCTTTCCGAGCGTGGTCAATTTGACGCGGCAATGGCTGAATTGACGTCAATGGTCAAGCGCTCACCCGAGGACTTTGATCTGCTGTTTATGCAAGCTCAGGTTGCCTATCGCGCCAAAAAGCTTGAGCAGGCGCGAGGTTTTCTGGATCAGTATGTTTCTGTTCAAGAGCAACGCTTGCGCGCCTCTGCGGCTGCAGGGGCGACGGATGCCCCCGCTGCGCTTGCGGAGGCCTACCAGCTGCTGTCTAAAATTGCCGAAGAACAAGGTCAACTCGACGAAGCGGTGAGTTTACTTGCCAAAATTGACGATCCGTCGATGCGCTACACCTCGCGGATCCGACAAGCGCTCATTCGCGCGAAACAAAAACGCGTCGATGAAGGTTTAGCCTTGATTGATTCGGCCAATGCGCAAACAGATGAGGAAATCATGATGGGGGCCTCGGCGGGTGCGCAGATTCTGCGCGATGCCAACCGACTGTCCGAAGCCATCAAGCGGATGCAGGCCCTCGATCAGCGGATGCCTGACTCCATCAATGTGAAATATGAGCTCGCGATGTTGCATGAGCGCGCGAATCAAATGCGTGATGCGGAGCGTTTGTTACGGCAGGTGATCGCTTTGGATCCAGGGCATGCGCATGCGCACAATGCTTTGGGTTATTCGTTGGCGGATCGCAATCAACGCTTGCCCGAAGCTCTAGCGCTTATTACCCGCGCGCTTGAGATCGCCCCCAAAGATCCTTATATCCTCGATAGTATGGGCTGGATCAAGTTTCGAATGGGACAGTTCCAAGAGGCCGTGGATTATTTGCAGCGCGCTTATGCGATTCGCCCCGAGGCCGAAATTGCGGCCCACTTGGGCG
Organism: Burkholderiaceae bacterium; assembly: GCA_044368775.1. Lineage (GTDB taxonomy): Bacteria > Pseudomonadota > Gammaproteobacteria > Burkholderiales > Burkholderiaceae_B > Zwartia. Next base: position 5,920 of record JBILJA010000081.1, on the reverse strand, counting down.
AGGCGCTATGGAAACTAGGCCGACAAAGCGAGGCCCGAGCAATTTGGGCGCAGGGCGTGAGTCAGGATGCTTCAAATAAAACGCTGCTAGAGACACTCAAGCGATTCGGAGTGAAGCCTTGAGCTGGCTGAGGGTGGTGGCTCTGTTTGCGCTGGCGCTCGTTTTGGCCGGGTGCGCGACACCTGTCCCGCCGACTCAGACGTCTGCGACAGAGGCACCCTCTCTGAGTGAACTCGTCCGTCAGGGGCGCTTTGCCTTGCGCGCAGAGGGGCCTTCTGAGCCGCCCGAAGCAGTGCAGGGCAGCTTTGTGTGGCGTGATGTTGGTGGCCGTCTAACGCTAGATCTGAACAACCCTTTTGGAAACACCTTGGCTCGCGTGCAGGTCGATCCTGGTCAAGCGGTGTTGACGCAGGCGAACGGTGAGACGATGCGTTCGCCCGATCCCGATACCTTGGTGCAGCAGGTGATGGGTCGTCGCGTTCCTGTCCGGGAGATACGCACATGGTTGCGTACCCCTTTGCGCGCAGTGCCCACGATGCAGCAAGTCAAACGCGATGAGCAAGGTCGCATCATTTCTTTTGCGCAAAGCGGCTGGGGCGTAGAGCTTGGACGTTTTGATGCGCAAGGACCCAGGCTCTTGGTCTTGTCTCGTATTGAGGGGAGCAAGCAAGTCGTGATCCGCCTCGTTGTAGACGCACCTTGAGCGCAAGGAGTTGAGGTCAAACCATGCTGTATGACCTGCCCGCACCGGCCAAACTCAATCTCTTTTTGCACGTCACCGGTAGGCGCGCGGATGGATATCACCTGCTGCAGACCGTATTTCGGTTCGTGAGTCTGGCCGATCGCTTAGATATCGATACGCGCCCAGATGGCCAAATTACTCGGGAAACGGATATGCAAGGCGTTGCGCACGATGAGGATCTCGTCGTGCGTGCAGCCCGCCTTTTGCAGCAAACGACCGGGACAAAGCAGGGCGCACACATCCATGTTCGCAAGCAAATACCCTCAGGCGCCGGTCTTGGCGGTGGCTCAAGTGACGCCGCTACGGTATTAATCGCCTTAAATCGCCTTTGGGGTACCGGGTTGAATCGGGTGCAGCTCATGCAGCTGGGCCTGCAGTTGGGAGCAGATGTGCCAGTCTTTATCTTTGGGCAAAATGCATTTGCCGAGGGCGTCGGCGAGCTGCTGACCTCAGTTGACTTGCCGCAAGGGGCTTTTTTGATCGTCCAGCCGGCTCAGAGCGTGCCAACCCAAGGTATTTTTCAGGCACCTGATTTGACAAGAGACACTGAAACGGTCAAAATAATGGACTTTTCTGAGCGCCAGATGATCACTCGTTTGGGGTTTGGTCATAATGATCTGCAGCCAGTGGTTTTAAACCGCTTCCCGGTTGTACGTCAGACGCACGACTGGCTAGAAAAAGCCGGTTTTAAGGCGCGAATGACTGGGTCTGGGTCCTGTTTTTTTATCGGGTTCCAGAGCGTCGAGCAGGCCGAAGTGGCACATCAGAAAATGCTCGCTAAAATACGTATAGATTTTTTCGATATTGCGAGTGCGGGATTAGTGGAGGTTGCTGATCCTCGTTTTGCAAACCCGATACAGGCCACGATGGTTTGTGAGGGCCTAACAGAACACCCACTGCGGTATTGGATTGAAAGCTAGTTGGGGAGTCGCCAAGCTGGTTAAGGCACCGGATTTTGATTCCGGCATGCGAAGGTTCGAATCCTTCCTCCCCAGCCCCGAATTGTGTTGAGCTGTTCCACATTTGTTTCTGACGGTCTGTGACTGCCCCCACCATGCCCAGTGAAAGTTTTATGATCTTTACCGGCACCGCGAACACGCGGTTGGCCGTTGATGTGGTCAATCATCTGGACATGTCCCTGGGTCGTATGACCGTTGGCCGCTTCTCGGACGGCGAGGTGATGGCCGAAATCAATGAAAACGTCCGCGGTAAAGACGTTTTCGTCTTGCAGCCAACCTGTGCCCCGACCAATGACAATCTCATGGAAGTGATGGTGATGGTTGATGCGCTGCGACGCGCTTCTGCCGGCCGAATCACTGCAGCTATCCCCTATTTTGGTTATGCGAGACAGGATCGTCGCCCGCGTTCGGCGCGTGTGGCCATCACGGCCAAGGTTGTGGCCAACATGCTCCAAGTCGCGGGTGTTGACCGCGTCCTGACCATGGATCTCCACGCAGACCAGATCCAAGGTTTTTTTGATATTCCGGTCGACAATATTTACGCAGGTCCGATTTTGTTAGGTGATATTTGGCGGCGCAACCTGAGCAATCTGGTTGTGGTGTCGCCCGATATTGGCGGCGTGGTGCGTGCCCGTGCGCTCGCTAAGCAGCTCGAGGCTGATCTGGCCATCATTGACAAGCGCCGCCCGCGCGCTAATGTCTCCGAGGTGATGAACATCATCGGTGAAGTCGACGGCCGCACGTGTTTGATCATGGATGACATGGTGGATACCGCAGGCACGCTTTGCAAGGCAGCTCAAGCCCTCAAAGATCGTGGCGCTGGAGCCGTGTACGCGTATTGCACCCATGCCGTTTTGTCAGGCGGTGCGATAGAGCGGATCGCGGGTTCAGAGTTGACCGAGCTGGTCGTGACAGACACGATTCCGCTGTCGGATGAGGGACGGGCATGTGCCAAGATCCGTCAGCTCTCTTGTGCAGCCTTGTTGGGCGAGACTATTTTGCGTATTTCTAACGCCGAGTCGGTCAGCTCGTTATTTGTAGACTAGATATTTACGGACGCATCTCGAGTGGATGCGTCGACAAATTTGCGGTTCACTGGTCGCGGTGGACTGCGAAGCCACGGTTCGATACCCGGATCGTGTTTTAACAGGATGCTTGTCATCCCTTTTGGAGTTTTTCATGCAATTTAATGCAACCCCACGAAGCGTACAGGGAACGAGTGCGAGCCGCCGCCTGCGCCGTGCGAGCCGCGTCCCCGCCATTGTTTATGGTGGTAAAGAGCAGCCCGTCAATATCGAGCTCGATCACAACGAAATCTATCACGCTCTGCGTAAAGAACAGTTCCACGCTTCCATTTTGGACATGCAAATCGAAGGCAAGAGCCACCAGGTTCTGTTGCGTTCGGTGCAGTGGCACCCCTACAAGCAGATCGTCATGCATGTCGACTTTCAGCGCGTATCCGCAGACCAGGTTCTCCACACCAAGGTGCCTTTGCACTTCACCAATGCCGAGAGTTCGCCTGCAGTCAAGCTGAGTGCCGCGATTATTTCACACGTCATGAATGACATCGAGATCGCCTGCTTGCCCGCCAACTTGCCACAGTTTATCGAAGTGGACTTGTCCAAGCTCATCGGTGGTGCGTCCATCCACTTGGCTGACATTACTTTGCCTAAAGGCGTGACTTACCTCGCGCACCGTGGCGATGCTAACCCAGTCTTGGTGACGGCAATCGTCAAAGGTGGCCCTGCCGCTGATGCCGCCGAAGGCTCAGCACCTGCCGCCTAAAATCACGTCTTTCAGGGTGTAGCCCTGAATCATGTGATCATTGAGGTGGTGTTAATGTCCTCCCCAAGCCCTATCCGTTTTGCGCGGATGGGGCTTTTGTCTTCATAATGCTGTTATGACACAACCGATCAAACTCATCGTGGGGCTTGGCAACCCCGGCCCTGATTACACGCGCACACGTCACAACGCAGGCTTCTGGCTTGCCGAAGCCGTGGCTGACGATCTGCGATGTGCCTTTACCGTTGAAAAGTCCTTCTTTGGCTCCGTGGCCAAGGCGCGTTTCGAGGGTGAGCAGATCTGGGTGGCCAAACCTCAAACTTTCATGAATCGCTCAGGTCAGTGTGTGGGTGCGTTGGCGCGCTTTTACAAGCTCGTGCCCGAGGAAATTTTGGTGCTGCATGATGAGCTTGATCTTTTTCCAGGTCAGGTAAAGGTCAAACAGGGTGGCGGTCATGCCGGGCACAATGGCCTGAGAGATATCCAGGCCGTCTTGGGTAGCCCGAACTTTTGGCGCTTGCGCTTGGGGATCGGACATCCACGCAGTTTGAATCTCGCACAAGAGGTGGCTGATTTTGTATTGCATCCGCCACGCCGCGAAGATCAGGAGGCCATAGACGCCTGTGTCACCCGTTGTAGAGCCGTGATGCCCTTGTTTTTAAAAGGTGAGTTTGTACGAGCGACCGAGCAACTCCATCGCGACAATCCGGCATGAAAGCGCAGCGCTTTCGGGACGAGTTTCGACAGTTTTTACGCTTTGTACGCCGCCCGAGCCTCAAGCGAGAGGTCAAGCATCCGACACCCGTCAGCGGTTGGATCGCAGATTGGATACCCTCTTGTCGATGGACCCGCTTGCTCGCCTGGGCGGGCGCTTTGTGGTTGATCAACATCGTTGTGCTCGGCCCTGTGGTCCTGACGGTCTATGAAATAAGTGGTGCGACGCATCGCATTAGCCCTCAAAACTTGCCCTGGTTTCAGGCGCTCTTGTGGGCGCCGATCGTCGAAGAGATGCTCTTTCGGTTTGGTTTACGACGACCTCAGTTAGCGTTGCTGGTTGTTCCGGTGTTGGTCTATGTTTTTCTAAATGGCTTTGCGTGGTGGGCGAGCAGTTTGATTGTGCTGGTGATGCTGATGCTCATCTGGTCGATGCGTCATGCGCCCATGCCCTCTGGCTCTGGCTGGAGATGGCTCAGAACCTATCGCTGGTCTTTCCCCGTGGTGATGCATGCTTCAGTCATAGCCTTTGCCGCACTGCATATCCATAATTATGAATTTGTCGATCTTCCTTGGTGGATGATGGCGGTGTTGGTCTTGCCTCAATGGGTCACGGGGCTCGCACTGTGCTGGATCCGGGTGCAGCGCGGCATTGGTGCCGCCATCCTCGTCCATGCGTTTTTTAACGCAGGTCCTTTAGGCGTTGCGTGGTTGGCGCTTCAACTTACAGACGGTGCTCTGTAGCATTCGCGGCGTAACGTTCTCTGAGTTCGCGCTTGAGGACCTTACCTATTTCGCTCCTGGGCAAAATATCCGTCAAGACGAGGTCAGTCAGTCGCTGTGTTTTACCCAAACGTGCGTTGACCCAAGCGAGCAGTGCATCACGGGTCACGGTTGCGTACGGTTTAAGCACCACATACGCGACGGGTGTTTCTCCCCACTGACGCGAGGGTACGCCGACCACGGCACTGTCGCCCACCTCGGAGTGCTGTCCAAGCTCGGCCTCCAGGTCGCTGGGATAAATATTGAATCCCCCTGAGATGACCATGTCCTTTTTACGGTCTGCAAGAATTAGAAAGCCATCTTCGTCGTAGCGCGCGATATCGCCTGTCCGGATAAAGCGTTTGCCAGAGGGGTCAAACCATTCAACCTCGCGGGTTTTCTCCGGTAGGCCGAAATAGCCTTCCATCATCGCGGAGGAGCTCCCGACGATTTCCCCGGTCTGTCCTGGGGAGACTTCTTTTCCTGTTTCATCGATCAGTCGAATGTCGTGACCGCTGGCGGGGCGGCCGATGGTGTGTAGTTTGTGCGGATAATTGTGCGCCTCAAGCTCGCAGCGGCCTCCACCCTCCGTCATGCCGTATATTTCGGTTAAACGACCGGGCCAGCGCTTAAGTACCTCGGCTTTGAGGGCCGCGCTAAAAGGCGCGCTGGTGGAAAACTTTGCCTGAAAAGAAGACAGGTCAAACTGGTCGAAGGTCGGATCGTCCAGGATACGTTGATATTGCACAGGGACCAGCATGGTGTGCGTGCCCCGATGCTGTTGTGCAAGCTCAAGGTAGCGACGTGCGTCGAACTTTTCCATGAGGATCCCGGTGCCGCCCAGCGCAAGGGTGGGAAGGAGTGCCACGAGCGTGGTATTTGAGTAAAGAGGTGTCGAGGTCAATGTCACCGAGTCTGGGCCATAGCCAGTGGTGGCCGCCCGTTGAACGTGTGACCAGCG
>JBILJA010000196.1:0-3805 GCA_044368775.1 Burkholderiaceae bacterium | reverse complement strand
TAAAAGTCCCGCAGACGTTATTTTGCTGGTGGATGCTGCCCGTTTGTGGCGTGCTGAAAAAGATGGCATGTTTCAGCCATTCCAGTCAGCCGTGATTGATGAGCGTATTCCACAAAACTTGAGAGCGAAAGCCGAAGGCGGCGGCAACACCTGGGTCGGTTATTCGACTCGCGCTCGCGTCATCGTCTACAATAAAGCGCGCGTCAAGGCTGAGGATGTCGACACTTACGAAAAACTAGCTGACCCTGTCAACAAGGGAAAGGTTTGCACGCGGTCTGGTTCGCACCCCTATATGTTGTCCCTTGTGGGTGCGATGATCGACCGCAGTGGTGAGGCCGCGACCGAGGCGTGGGCCAAGGGCATGGTGGCCAACCAAGCACGCGCGCCCCGCGGAGGAGATACCGATCAGATCAAAGCCGTCGCCGCAGGCGAATGTGGCGTGGCGCTCACGAACTCCTACTATTTTGTTCGGATGATGCGCTCAACCAAGCCCGAGGATCAAGCCCTCATGGCCAAGGTAGGTTTCTTATGGCCCAATCAAGCGACGAGTGGTACGCATATCAATATTGCGGGTGGTGGCATCGCCAAAAATGCGCCACACCCAGAGGCCGCCAAGAAGTTTCTTGAGTACCTCGCAACCGATGCCGCACAAGTTTATTTTGCGGATGGTAATAATGAGTGGCCCGCAGTCGCGTCGGTTCAGATTGAAAATCCAGGCTTAAAACAGCTCGGATCTTTCAAGGTAGAGGATGTTTCCGTCGCCGCGATGGGTCGCAACCAAATCGCGGCTCAGAAAATTCTGGACCGCGCACGGTTCAAATAAGTTTGAAGTGAAGAAGAAGTGAAGAAGAAGTGAAGAAGAAGTGAAGAAGAAGTGAAAAAATCCCGCGAACTTTTAAATTCGCGGGATTTTTTTTAATTGAGTTTCTTAAAGTATAGAAACTTAAGCGCCCCAAGGACGGATTGCAGCTTTGAGTTTCTTGTAGCCATCGATATAACGTGGGCGATTACCCGCGTAGATTTTGTCGAAGGTTGCAAGTTGCTCGTCCAGCCACTTGGCCAACTCTTTGTTGTTTGGGTTAGCGGCTTTGTAGGCCTCGTTGATCAGAACAAAGTGGATGCGTGGATCATAGGGCTGCTTTTCGCCGCCGACTGTTTCGTCGCCGTCCAGCAAACGCAACAACATGGCATCTGCTGAGCCAAGTGTCTGTTCGTAAATGGGGGCGCCATGCACGCGATACATCACGCTAGTCATGTCTTTACCGTTGGTCATGGTGAAACCCATGTCCACCCACAATTTCTTCATGTCGACTTTGGCGCCAACTTTGTCCAGTACGATCTGGCCCCAGTCGCGCAAGACGTCAGGCGCGTCGGCCATCAAGTCGGTCAGACGATCGCCGTCCAAGTCTGTGGCGTACACGATGCAAGGACGCTGACGAATCATGTCATGCAACAACAAACCGAAGTTGGTGTCGGAAATGTGTTCGTAAATGTCGCCTGTCCAGTTTTCCATACCCGCTTTGAAGTCCTTGGGGAGCAAGGCGACGATGGCATCGACACTCGCGCGGTGCTCTTCGTAGGCGTCCACGGTGTACTGACGCTTGAGCTTGAACTTGGTGCCCTGCATCAACCAACGCATGATGCCTGCGTTGATTGCGTCTTCTTGAGCCTGTGTGGGCTTGGTTGCCACGCGGCCGATTTGACCCGTCTCGTGCACCATTTTCAAGAACAGACGCGCAGCATAGGCCATGCGAATGCCGGGAGTGTTCATTTCGGAGTGAATCACGCCAGTGGCATGATCGATATTGAACTTCTTTTTGTCCTGCGAGTAGGGCAGGCCTGGCATAAAGCGGATGCTGGTGATGCCACCATATGGGCGCACGTTGCAATACACGCCTGCCGCGGTACGCAAGGGAGCGTTTGCGGACTTGCCGTTCACGACGACTTTTTTGCCGCCTTCGTTGACCATGAAGTCACCGGCTGTCGACCATTTCAGTGCGGTGTAGTCCAGTTTGCCGAACCACTCGAGCGACTGGAGTTTGCTGTCGTGACGGAACTGGGCCATCATCGGGACGCCGAGGAAAGGCAGGCCCAGCACGTCGAGTGCCATCAGCGTACCGTTCAAAGCGAACATATCCGTAAAAGCGTGGGCAACGGGCTTGACGCCACCGTGGGCGTTGCCGCCTTCCCAGATGATCGCGTCAGGGCAACCGACGGGTTTAGCCGATGAGCGCTTGTAAATGCCATCGAGCATTTTAAAAAGATCGCCGTTCTGTTCTTCTTGGGCGATTTTTAGCAAATCCAATTCTTGTGCCATGAGCGTAAAGCCTCAAATGTGAAGTGAGTAAAAGACATTTTTACAACTAGGGATTATCGCACTAGTGGCGGATGTCACCAAGTTGCTTAAACAGCGTATGCGTTTGATCTAGATCAACACCAAACAAAATCAATGAAATTATTATATATAAAAATAAATTGTTCAAAAGTATATTGATTTTACGCGTTACCAAGTCCTTTAAATACAGTCATAAAAGGAGAACGTTCATGACACAACAACAATCGGTGCACTCAAAAGGGCGCCTCGCTGGCAGGTGGTCACCTTATATCGTGGGCATAGGCATCGGCGTACTAAGTTGGGTTGTGTTTGTCGTGGTGGCGGCACCTCTAGGCATCACGACTTCAATCGGACAAATTGCGGGCGGTGTGGTTTCTCCGCTCGTAGGTGCGGATACCGTAGCGGCAAACGCCTACTGGCGAACTAATGCGATGAAGCTGGACTACGGCACATTATTTTTAATAGGTACCTTTTTTGGTGCCTTGGCCTCGGCACTCGTGTCACGCACGTTTAAGTTCGAGTCGATTCCGAGTGTGTGGCAAGAGCGCTTTGGTTCCTCGAAAACACGTCGCTTTATCGTCGCCTTTATCGGCGGTGCGCTCGCCATGTATGGCGCTCGAATGGCTGGTGGGTGCACAAGCGGCAACGGGATATCCCAGTCCTTGCAACTTGCCGTGGTGGGTTGGACATTTCTGGCGGTGATGTTTGTGTCTGGAATGATCACTGCAGCGATCGTCTACGGCGGTTCACGTTCAACAGTCTCTGGAGAAAAATAATGTTTCCAATTAAAGGTGAAAGCGCATTGCTCTTGGCGATTGTATTTGGCTTTGTATTTGGCTGGTTGTTACAGCGAGGCAAAGTCACCAACTACAACGTGATCGTGAATCAGTTTCGCCTCAAGGACTTCACCGTCCTCAAGGTGATGTTTCCAGCCATCATTGTGGGAGGCATTGGTGTGCTGGTATTGACCAACATGGAACTCGCCAAGTGGCATGTGCGTGATGCCAATATGCTGGGCACCATTATCGGCGCGGCCATTTTTGGAATCGGTATGGTGTTGTATGGCTACTGTCCGGGTACTGGCATCGCTGCGATCGGAACAGGCAGCATCCATGCTCTCGTGGGAGCGGTAGGCATGATCTTTGGGGCAATCCTCTATGCGTTCTCGTTTGAGTGGGTGCGTGCCAATATTTTGTCTGTTGGCAAACTGGGCAAGGTGACCTTGCCCCAGCTCATGCATATTCCTGCCTGGACGATTTACGGAGCGCTAATCGTGATCGCGATCGCGCTGTTCGTTTGGGTCGAAAAACGCGGTAAATAAATTTAAATCATGATCTCGTGGCCTGAAACTCAAAGCCGCGATAGTTGTCTTTGATGACATCTTCGCAAATGTCGCGATAATGGCTTAAACCACCCGCATAAGGCATAAACACTTGTGGCTTACCCGGTACGTTCGCACCGAGATACCAA
>JBILJA010000093.1:0-9468 GCA_044368775.1 Burkholderiaceae bacterium | reverse complement strand
ATTACAGCTGCCTTGATTCAAAAGGCATGATGGTTACAAATTGAAACTGTCTTTCAGCTAAAAATCCTTCAGAATTGAAGATCTAATCTGGAGCCAAACGTCATGTCATTACACCTACCCAGCAACCGAAACACATTATCAGAGCCAAAGCCTTACAACCGTGATGCTAGCGATGAAGATGATTACCAATCAAATAGTTTTCAGATTCAGCAAGACCGAGCTTGGCTGCGCGAGCAGTTACTAGCTGGTAAAAACTCACCTCTTTGCGAACCCATTACACCTGCTTTCTTTGAACGCTTACGGGCTAGGGCAAGAGGAGAGTTTTGAAATGCCGCCCAAATCTATCGTCCCACATCGCCATGCGATTGATGATGTCCTTGATATCGTAGATTATTACCGAGAGCACGCTGGAACTCCAGTCGCTGAAAAATTCTCTTTTGAAGTCGATCAGGCGCTGGAGCGGTTGGGTCAACATCCAAACATTGGGTCTCCACGTCCAGCTCTCGAGCTAGACATAGAGGGCATAAAATCTTGGGCGTTGAAACGTTTTCCTCATCAGATCTTCTATGAGATCCAAAATGATCACGTGGAACTCTGGCGAATCCTACACCCAAGACGCGACATCACTCAAGCAAGCCTATCTCGCCAAAAGTTTCAATAAGGATCGAGCATCCTCGTCCCTGGTCGATTCCGCCCCGGGCCACCACTGAGTTTTGAAATCCTAGCGTTCGCGCTGGGGTTTTTGCTTTTTTGAGCTTGTAACTGGATGTTTCTGGCGATGATTAGAACTGCTTGCACGAAAAACTCATTCTCCGTATACTTGTACAACTTACAGGACAACTCAGAGTCAATCATGCGAGTTATTAATTTTTCTGACGCAAGAAACCAATTTAAACAGGTCATTGATCAAGTCGTGGCGGATTGCGACGTAGCTATTATTTCTCGTAGAGATGCCGAGGACGCAGTCGTCATGTCCCTAGATACCTACAACAGTATGATGGAAACATTCCATTTAATGAGATCTCCCGCCAACGTAAAACACCTGGAGAAGTCATTAGCGCAATATCGTAAGGGGCAAGTTAAACCTAAGGCTTTAGTTGATGCTAAGTAAGCTTGTGTGGACCAATGCCGCTTGGTCTGATTATGTTTATTGGCAAGGACAGGATAAGAAAACGCTCAAACGCATCAATCTACTGATCAAAGAAACCATGCGCTCGCCTGAAGATGGCATTGGGAAACCTGAAGCACTCAAAGAAAACCTTTCTGGGTTATGGTCCAGGCGCATAGACGATGTCAATCGTTTAGTCTATGTGATCGAAAAAGATCAGTTAATCATTATTGCTTGCCGCTATCACTATGAGTAAATCTTGAGCGACTAGGCTGTTGCGGCACATGGCCGTCACCTAGCAACAGTTGGTTCAAGAATATTTCCAAGGGTGTCGTAATATGGTGATGATTTCCATTCACAGGGACGCACATGGAGCACTTGGCAGGGTTGATCTCCGATCCGTATATCTTGTTAGTCTGCGTTGCAGCATTGCTTGCGGCCACAATTCAGTCGGCAATTGGCTTAGGCTTCACTCCCATACTTGCGCCAGTGGCGTTGATATTCCTCGAGCCTAAGTCTGCGTTACAGGCAATCATTGTGCTGAGTCTCATTTCGTCTTTCGTATATCTGCCCAACGTGCGAACGTGCGCCTCTAACAGATACTTTCAAATATTGTGTTTGGGCGCTTTGTTCGGCCTTCCATTTGGCATCTGGCTGCTGTCAATTGCTGACAGCTTTCAGCTTCGACTAGCAGCTGCGATTATCGTTACCTTTGCTGGAATTCAAGCCTTACGCCCATTTAGCAAATGGCAAATCAACGAGACAGCAATCGCAGGTTTTTCGGGGTTTCTCTCGGGCTCAATGACCGCATCAATGGGCATGTCCAGCCCAGCTGCCGCCTGGGGGCTTTTAGTTTCAGGTGCTCCGGGAGCCAAGGTAAGAATTTTCACCGGAACCTATCTTGCGCTCGTCCACATAGCGGCGATAGTGGCAACGTTGGCTTCGAAAACGGTGTATGACAAAACAGCGCCAACTCTCCTTTTGCTGGCTATACCGACCGTTTTTGGAACCGTCATCGGCTGGAAAATTGGCAAAAGAATCGATGCGGCCAAACTTAAGGTTTGGGTAGCCTGCGTCATTCTTGGGTCAGGCCTTTCTCTCTTTGTGACCTTACTGCTGGTCTGACAATCCTTGTGTTGTGGCAAATGGAGTTTCTAGTGAGTGAAACTTATTCCATTCAACTCCTTCTGATCGTGTTGTGATAAAGCTTATTTTCAGTCGCTGCCAATCAATGCTAGGGATCGTGACGAGGTTTACTAATTAATGGTGGCCAAGAATCAGACAACCTCGACCTTAGTCGACCCCGCCCCGGGCCACCACTGAAGCTATTGAAACCCTGGCGATCATGCTACTTATTTCATTTGGGGCCGCATAAACAGCTAGCCAAAGTTATCCTATATGCAATCAACGCCAAACAGAAATACTCTCATCGGCAGCAATTCGAATTACACCAATTATCTCGCGTGCCATGGGGGAGTAAGAGCGCTTGCGCAAGCTAATGATGCCTATCGACACATAGGCAGTTGGGAAATCAATGACATCCAACTTTCGCAACAGTTTAATGTGCCCTTTTCGGCGGACAGCGAGATCGGTACTAATGATGACGGTATCACTTGATAATGCAGTGTGATGCAAAACATCAACATCATCGCACTGCAGTGCAAGTGTCGGAGACTGATCTTGGTGCAAGCCCAACGCTCTGCTGAGTGTGGCTTCTAAAGTAGGCGTGATTTTTGTCGCTGCAACACCATGACTCCAGACATCCGACAGTTGTAGACGTTTCTTAAGAGGGTGCTTGAGCCGCGCATAAAAATTAACGCTTTGCTTCATTAGCGGTTGGATATCTAATTCTTCCGAAGCATCAATGTCTGCAGTCGCTGCCACGAAAAATTCGATATCTTCTTTTCGTAAACGTTCAAGCAATAGCCGCCAGTTGTTAATCTCTACGCGAATGCCGATCTTAGGATGCGACGCTCGCAACGAGCTGACCACCTCGTGTAACAAGGTCGTTGCAGGAAATGGGCCCATACCGAAGGCAGTATCTCCAAGCTCGCCCTGCTGATACAACTGAATATCTCTTTCGAGACAGCGCGCCTCAAACAATAGCCGCCTGGCCTTTTCAATGAGGAAACTGCCAGCTGGAGTCGGCCTGATCTGCCCACGATCGCGTTCAAACAGCCTCAGACCAACAGCGTGTTCGGCCGCTTGAATACTCCGACTAAATGCTGGTTGACTTAAATGCACCTTTACCGCAGCACGGGCAAAATGGGCTTCATCGGCAAGCGCAACCAAATGGCTAAACTGATTCAAATTAAGCATATTGATGCAATTTTTGCATTGAAGTTATGTGAATAATGCAATAGCCATATAAAAACTGCAAGCTTAGACTCCAAGAGAACGCACAAAAAACACTTGGGATCGAGACAATGGCCAACCGTAACCCCCTAAAACCCATCAATATTGCCAAACGCTACAAGCACATCACCCCTGTGCCGCGCATGCCGAACTTTGCCGCATGGATCGAAGGGGTAGATTTAACACGGCCTTTATCAGTCGCGGTTAAAGCCGAGCTGCGCCAAGCACTTTGGGACTTCGAGGTTATTTTTTTCAAGCCGCAAAAAATCACCGCGGAAAACCATATTGCTCTTGCTAAAGTGTTTGGTCCCGCTTCGAACGGTTCCTATTTCGAGCGCAGCGATGAAGCACCTGAACTCGAAATGATCATCTCAGATCGAAAACGTCCACCATTTATTGATAAATGGCACACAGATATTAGCTGGAAGATCTACCCTCCACTCGGGACCGCTATACAAATTACGGAGATGCCCGAGGTGGGTGGCAACACCTGCTGGATCAGCACAAGCAAAGCCTATGAATGGCTATCCCCTGGGATGCAAAAGTATCTCGAAGGTTTGAGTGCCGTGCATACTTGGGAAGTGTCAGGCTTCCGCGACTCACTAGGAAAGAAGGGTGACGAAGCTTTAATCGCAGCGATTAAAGCGTTTAAGCCAGTCATCCACCCCGTTATCCGTAAGAACCCGGACTCCGATCGAAAGTGCATTTTCATTAACTCAAGCTTCACCAAGCAGATCAACGGCATTGATCGTCACGAAGCAGAGGGCATTTTTACCTTCCTGCTTGATTGGCTTAAAAAACCTGAGTTTATGGTTCATCACCAATGGGAAAAAGGCGGGCTCGCCATTTGGGACAACCGATCTACCCAGCACTATGCGCTCGCAGACTACTGGCCGCATACCCGCGTCAACCGTCGCGTCACCTTTGACGATCCGCGTAGCATCAAAAAAGAAACTTCTGCAAAAAAGAAAGCCTTGAAGGCATAACGGAGACTATCAAATGAAACTCTTACATTCCATGCGCGCCCTTTCAAAACTATGCGCAGCCACGTCCCTATGTATCGCTGCAATCCCCAACACCTATGCGCAATCGACCTACCCTGACCGCCCCGTTCGCATGATTGTTGGATTTCAAGCGGGCGCATCCACTGATACCTTGGCGCGTTTGCTGAGTCAACATTTAAGCGTGCGCCTAAAGCAACCATTTGTAGTGGAAAACAAACCCGGTGCTGCAACACGTATCGCGATGGAAACTCTCAGCAAAGCTGCTCCGGATGGCTACACAATCGCCGTTGCCAACGCCGTGACGGCCACATTTCCTATCATGTTTCCGGGTATGCAGTTTGATCCAGGCAAGCAGTTTGTTGCCGTCACTATGCTAGGCCGCGCCCCCTCATTTATCACAATCAAGGCAAGCTTGCCTGTCAGAACGTATAAAGAATTTACAGAATATGCCAAAGATAAGAAATTAGCTTTTGGTCACCCAGGCAATGGAACGAATCCCCAAATTGCTGGGCTCGCTCTGGCACAAGCGATGGGCGCTGCTGTCATCGATGTGCCTTACAAGGGCAATCAACCAGTCGCCGCCGCAATGAAATCTGGCGATATCGACTATGCGATGCTTGAATATCAATCTGTCGCGCCTCTCCTTGCGAGTTCCTCCGTGAGACTGCTCGCCGTTACTGAACCAAAGCGTTTCCCCACACAGCCAGACGTTCCCACAGGGAAAGAGGTTGGCGTCACACCTGAAATCGAAGGGCTGACACCATGGTTTGTGCTGATGACTCCAGCCGGAACACCTTCGCCAATTATTGATAGACTAAACAAAGAGCTACGTGAAATCCTTCAATTACCCGAAGTCAAAGAGCGATTAGCAACCATTGGGGTTGAAACAGAATTCAGTAGCTCTGCAGAGGCAACCGCTTATTTTTTAGCGCACCGCCAGAAGATTACTTCACTACTCAAGAAGCTCAATCTGTCAATCACAAACTAATTAAAAAATTCAGATCATGTAACTGCTGCCCAAGATGTCTGGCAATCGCGCGCATTCCATAAAGCCCAGCTGCAGCTTCGGCATCGCTGTTGTAGTTGGTATTCGTATTGACATCGTAGGTGTAGACCTCACCTTCCTCATCAACAATAAACTCAATTCCGGCAATCTCTATCCCGTTGTCGGCGATGAAGCGCTGATAACGTTGGATGATGGGGTGATCAAAACCCTCGATGATCTGAAAACGTGGCGCAAGCGCTTCGGGTGCAGTTTCGCCCACCGGACAAAAAGCATCACCAATCTGGCAGACGTCCGCTGGACAGAGCTCAAACCCTAGCGAAGTATCAACGCGCACGGCATAAAGGAACTTGCCGCCGACGAATTCGACGCGCGTAATGAAAGGTTGCGGTGCGCGAATGTATTGCTGGATCAGCGTGATGCCGTCGACGGAGGGCTCGAACTCCTCACTATTCATATAGTCCTGCAGGGCATCAAGATGGTGGAAAAGCTTTACGCCCAGCCCTTTACCTGCACGATTATGTTTAGTGATGAATGAGCCCGTCATCTGGCGGGCGGCTTCGATGATGTGCTGCTTGCCGACTGCAGCGATGGTGAGGGGGGACTTGACCCCGTAATTTTGTAAAGCAACATACTGTGCGACCTTGCTGATCTCAAGCTGCAGGGCGCGGCTGTTGTTTACAACACGTCGACCGTGAGCCTCAAGCCAGGAAAGCACTGCTGCCGTGTATTCGGGCGCGAAGCGGTGGCCGCGCGTGTGCGATGACGCACTCATTCGGTTGTAGAAAACGCCCTCAGGCGGAGGCACGGACAGATCCAGCTTGCCTTCGTCCAGGAACCACTCCTCATAAGGTAACTCCAGCTCCTGAAAAGCTACTTGCAAAGGCTCTGCCCAGGCGGAGTTCTCATGAATCACATAAATTTTGGACATATCTCATCTTCATGATGCCGGCTATACAAGTGCTATTCGGAACGGCATATCCGAACATTCCAACAGCATAATAAAAACGCATTAAAACCAAAACGACATTTTTACAATTACCTTATAACCAACCCGTCTTAAATTGAAGAAGCGTACGCCCGCTTAAATCCATACATTACAAATCTGACAATCTTGTTTCTAAATTTTTTTGAGACTCTTCTCCTGTGGGAACAGTTTTGTTGACATGCCAACCAAATTAGTTATAGTTAAAAAACCTATTATTTTTTTGACTTAAATATGAATAAGCTATTTAGATCTTTTTTATTAGGAACGCTCTCTGCCTTATATTTTGGGGTCTCTTATGCAGAGCCTTCTTTGCCGCCATTCTATGAGGCGCTTGGAAAAATCAATCCCAGTGGCAAGCTCGGGCAAGTCATCAAACAAGAAAAGATCAGCACACCAATTAAAGGTGCGCAAGCATGGCGTATTGCCTATATTTCGTCTGATATTGCAGAGCGCCCAACGATTTCAACGGCTTTGCTTGTAGCGCCGGTGGGGCCCGCCCCCAAAGAAGGGCGCCCTGTATTAGCTTGGGCGCATGGCACAACAGGCACAGCGCAAAATTGTGGACCGTCCCAAGTGACCAATCCTGCTGTTCCATTGAATCAGTACTTCTTAGTAGGCGGCAATTCGTGGACGGATTATGGCATTCCAAACTTAGAGGAGTTTATTAAAGAGGGCTATGTTGTTGTAGCAACAGACTACCAAGGGTTGGGCGGCGGCGGTAAGCATCAATATGCAGTGGCTGGAACCAACGGTCGCGATTTAATTAACTCAGCGCGCGCGGCAATTTCCATAAAAGATACTGGGGCGAATAAGCGCACTATTTTCTATGGTTGGTCGCAAGGTGGCGGCGCAACGATTGCCGCTGCCAGCTTAGGGGACTACTTAAATAAGAAGGGTACTGTGACCGATGATTTGCAGGTGTTAGGTTTTGTTGCCATGGCCCCTGACGATGCCGCGGTGATGATCTCGAAAGGCACCAAAGATCAGGCGTCTGCCGATAAAGCCATTAATGGACTCATCCAGTTATTTTCCGACAATGTATTTAATTTTTCTCATTTTGCAATGACTATGTGGGGGACTCAAGCGGCCTATCCCAATCTCAAGCTCAGTGATCTGTTCACAGATCAAGGTTCCAATGTTATCGATCAAGTGCTCTCGAACAAATGTATGCATGTGGTTTCAGATACCCTCAATTACACCTATGGCAATCAGTTCAAAACACTCATACGTGATAAACCAACCAATACAATGGCTTGGGTAAAATCTCTCATTGATGGCAGCGTCTTACCCGTTAAGCCGGTTGCGCCGGTAGTGATCTATTGGGGCACGAAAGATACCGCGGTACCTCCAATCATGCACGAACTTTATCAAAAACAAATGTGCAGCTTGGGTGGCAATATCGAGCGTATTCAATTGCCCGGGGAGCAAACGCATTTCTCAACCCCTGGGCTTTCAGCTCCTATGTACCTTACATGGGTGAAGGATCGTATTGCTGACAAGCCCGTATTGAACGGTTGCCCTAAAGGCTAGGAATAGAGTCAAATATCCTAACCAGCTGTACTGTAATATTCAAAAATGGAATTAGCTAATCAAATATTTTTTATTGTTTTTGCTCTAATTACCTTTGCGATTGTGCTCAGCGCGATACCGCAATTTCAGGTTCAACGAGCAGACTTGCCGAGTATTTATTGGCCCTTAAGCACTAGCTTTTTCGCTTTGAGCTGCCTAAGCTTTGGCCTTGCCTTATGGCTCAATAAGTTTCTCCTGACGATCGCGAATACTTCTCTATTAATGTCGTCTATCGCGCTTATTTGTCTTTATCGCTCATGGAATGAAAAACCGTTTAATAAAATACAAACACTATCGATTTGGCTGATACCCCTAACGATTGCCATTCTTTATGAGCCCCTAAGAACAGCCCCCAATACATTCCATCACCGCGTTGCACTGATCACGATTACTCAAGAGATTTTGGTGGCGTGGCAATTAGTGGAATTGATAAAGTTTTATAAAAAAGGGGGTTCAAAGATTACGATCTGGATTATTTTATTAACGACATTAACACTGTTAGGTAATGTCGCTAGAACCTTTCGAATCTTAACGGGTGATGGGCCAACAGATATTTTCATCTACAGCGAAGATGCTTTTGCGTTGGCCTTGCGCTGGATTACTTATGCAACCAACCTCATTGTCTTTGTCGCGCTGGGCGTGTTTTATTTACAAAAGCAAATTATTAAAGAAAATAAAATTACAAATGATCTAGCAAGATCCAAAGAGGAAAATGAAAAAATTATTACGCTCTTAAATGAGAAAGAGCATTTGATATACAAGTTGATGAAGGCCAACAAAACTGCTGCGACTGGTGCGTTGTCCGCCTCTATTGCGCACGAACTCAATCAGCCGCTGGGCGCCTCCTCCCTGAACATTCAATTTCTCAAAATGAAAGTTGAACGCGGAGCGCTAAATCCAGACTTAGGTAAAGAAATTTTGAATGCCTTAGAAGAGGACAATAAGAGAGCGGCTACTATCGTTCAGTCACTCAGATCCATATTTACAGAGGGCGAACCCAATGCTCAAAAAGTCCGATTAGGTGATTTGATTTCGAAAGTTCTAGCCATTGTTAAACCAGAGCTCAAGAGCAAGGATATTCAAATTCAACTTCGCATTGATGACGGCTTAATGATTCGGGTCAATTCCCCTGACATCGAACAAGTAATATTAAATTTGCTCAATAACACCTCACAAGCTTTCTTTAACTCGGAAGCGTACCCGCGTCAAATCACCATAGAGGCTATCAAAACAGGCAAGTGGGTTCAATTAAGCGTTTCTGATAATGGCGCTGGCGTGCCTCAAGAGTTCAAGCCTCAGCTATTTGAGTTATTGAGCACGACTAAGCAGGCCGGAATGGGTATAGGTCTTTGGCTGTGTAAGCATATTGTCACTAAATATGGTGGCTCAATCCATTATGAGGATGCGTTTGGTGGTGGCGCTAGATTTGTGGTGGAGCTGC
>JBILJA010000218.1:0-3196 GCA_044368775.1 Burkholderiaceae bacterium | reverse complement strand
GTGACAAATGCCTAACTCATCACATATTAGACCGATCACGAATATAGACTATGAAGCATGGCTGCCCCTTTGGGATGGCTATAACGCTTTCTATGGTCGGCAAGGTGAAACGGCTCTTGACTTGAACATCACACAAACGACATGGGGGCGCTTCTTAAATAAAAACGAGCCCGTACATGCTTTTGTCGCTGAGCAAAATGGCCAGCTAGTCGGACTCGTACATTTTATTTTCCATCGTAGTACATCGCGACTCAATGATGTCTGCTACTTACAAGATCTTTATGTCAATAAAGATCTTCGTGGTACTGGTATTGGTCGCCAATTAATTCAGGCTGTTTATGACGCTGCGCTAAAAGCTGGATCTACACGCGTCTATTGGCAAACACAAGATTCCAACATCGCTGGCCGCGCCCTGTATGACAAGGTCGCTAAACACCTAGGATTCATTGTGTATTCTCATGAACTCTAGTTTTATTTTGGATCCTCATTGTGAGGCTTCTAATCTACTGCTTTGAGCCTTCAGTAAGTCGTCGTCCTAGCGAAACAGCATAGGGGGCTGTTCTAGCAGGCAACATAGGGTCAGCCGCCCCCTCAACCCCTTGGGGCATTCTGTTTGGATCGAAGGTAATATTTAAACATGGGCCACCAGCATCGTCTGACACCGAAACAATTTTGAGGACGCCTAATGTCAGCTTTTTGCGTCCCTCAGGAAGCGGGACCGTCGAGTTAGTGAGAATATCGCCAGGTTCAGCCACTTCAAGATTGAAATTAAAAGCTGCATTTCCATTCATGACACGCTGACGTAAATCGTCAAACAGAAAATTAGAGCCTTTTGTTTTTGCATCTTCCTCGGTCAACGTTTGTACTCCGCCGACAGGCTCGAAAATCCATTTACCCCAGACCTTTTCTTTTTTTTCATTAGAGAAGCCAAATCCGTGTACGCCCCAATAATTTGTTGACACGTAGCTGGCAGGAACAGGTTGGGAAGCATAATATTTCCCTTGAAGCAGTACTTCAGGATTTGCGTCTGCAAAAGCTTTAACCTTTGCTTGATCTACAACTTTCGTCTGCGGATTGGGCTGCAAGGACTGCAAGCGACCAAACAACTGCTCTGGAGTTGAAGAGCCAAATACGGGCGCTGAAATATTACCCATCTGCCAAATCTCGTTATTAGGTAGGTTGAATTGCAGCGCTAAATTTCGTTGTGTTTTAGTGTTGTCGCTCGCCTTTGGGTTTGCGCCACCCACAGAAAAACGCACAATAACGGGAATGGGAGTACCACTAAATGCCGATGAGCTTGAAATGAGTCGGCCTGCAGCGCTGCCGACAAACTCCCCCATCGCACAAATTCCCTTTGCCCCGGAGCGACGAAAACCCTCAAACTTTCCGCTCGTTGCCTCAAACTGATCAACCATTTTGCTTGGATCGGGATTAGCGTGGACTATATTTGTAACAGTTACGCCCGACAGCAACAAAACTAAATACGTAAACAAATATTTTGAGGCTTTCATATAAGTTAACTCACGTTAGTCACTGATTTTTTAATCGTACTATCAATCTAAACTAAATGTATAGACTTACTTTCTAGTTAAAAGCAAACGAATACCTTTTGAAGAGCTAAACATGACTACTGATAAAGACCAGGTAGAAAACTTTGAAGGTACCTCGCACAACACTGTTGTAGAAAACATTCGGGTTGAATCGCCTGAAGACTGGGCACGAGAGACAAAACCTATTTATTGGGATGCTTCAAAAAACGCCTGGATTTTGACCCGCCACACTGATATTGGCCTCGTGCTGAGAGACTCACGTTTTGTTGTAGAAGCTCCCTTTGGTAACAATGCGGGTCAGGATGCCGGTGGACTCATGGCAGAGATACTACAGGGATGGCTTGTTTTTAAAAACCCTCCGGAGCACACAAGATTGCGTCAGGTTCTTCAAGGCGCTTTCATGTCGCGACCAATTGAAATGATGCGACCTAGTATTCTGGCGATTGCACATGAAGCTTTGGATAAGATTGGTACGCGCAATGCCGTCGATCTGCTCGAGGAGTTTGCAGTGCCGGTTCCAGCGACCGTGATTAGCGACTTATGCGGAGCTAAACGTGAGCATGCGCACAAAATATTACGCTGGGCCGTTGAGCTCCCAAAAGCCGTGCTCGAAGGGCAAAAAGAAAAGTCACAGAAAGAGCTCGCTGACTGTGTTGAGTTTTTTCGTCAGCTTGTACATGAACAGAGAGTAAACCCTGGTCAAAATATAACCTCCGTAATGATAAAAGGCGGCAAAAGTGCCGACCCTTTTACAGACGATGAAATTATTGCCACGTTGGTTTTGATATTAATTGCTGGTCACGAAACGACTGCCATTACGCTTACCAATGGAATTTATGCACTGCTTCGAAATCCACAGCAGCTTGCCTTGCTAGAACAAAACAAAAAACTTATACCTGCCGCAGTTGAGGAATTTATGAGATTTGACGGACCCGTTTCAAACCTTATTCGCATTGCCAACGAAAATGTTGAACTCGGTGGGAAGCAGATTAAAAAATTTGATCGATTGCAACTTAGTATCTACGCTTCTGGCCATGACTCTGAAGTTTTTAAGCAAACGGATTTTGATATTACAAGACAGAAAAATCATCATATGGCCTTCGGGAAAGGAATCCACTTGTGTCTTGGCGCTCCATTGGCCAGGCTCATGTCATCCGTTGCATTGGAAGCTCTTCTTGATCGATATAAAAATTTAGAGCTTCAACCAGAGGCGTTATGCTGGAATGAGGTCGACAATCCAAGACGTAAAAAATGCTTGCCTGTCTTGATGACTAAAAGATGAAGGATATAAAAAGTGGCGTTAGTGAGGCAAAACAGCTACTGAAATGATGTAAAGCCTAGCTTTAGTTAATCAGCACTGAAGGCGAAGGCGGGATAGAGCCTGGTACCTTGCTTAGCGTGAGAATCTCAGAAAGCAAGACGAGCACTTCACGTGATCTACTTGTTCGCTCGGCCGGAATTGAGTATGTGTTGCCCCGATAGGAAACCGTAGCGACCGGGAGCATCGAGAGATTGTTTTTAACCACCTCAAACAATGGTAACGACGATTCATCGTCGTTTAAATCATTGACCATGCTTGGCTTAGTTCCAAAAAAATCAGAATTTTTGACTTTGATTATTTTGGGGTTGGGTTGAAGCTGTAATGA
>JBILJA010000195.1:0-3843 GCA_044368775.1 Burkholderiaceae bacterium | reverse complement strand
AATGCGCCAGTCGTCGCGATTTGCGCTGCGATCGAGTCTGAGATTGCAGAACTTTCTGACGAAGACAAGGCCGTATTTTTGGCCGACATGGGTATGCAAGAGCCAGGTCTCGATCGACTGATTCGTGGCGCGTTTAAATTACTCGGTCTACAGACGTACTTCACCGCAGGCGTGAAAGAAGTCCGCGCCTGGACCGTGCCGATCGGTGCAACGGGGCCTCAGGCTGCTGGTGTGATTCATACGGACTTTGAGCGCGGTTTTATTCGTGCGCAAACGATCGCCTATGAGGACTACATCGCTTGTAAGGGCGAGCAGGGCGCAAAAGAATCGGGCAAGATGCGCGCCGAAGGCAAGGAATACATCGTCAAGGATGGTGATGTGCTGAATTTCTTGTTTAACGTTTAAGCAAGCATGCAGTAAACCGTTTCTTCGAGGGCAAACAGGATCAAATCAATCCATTTTCAATTGTACGCAACTTGCGTATAATTAGCGCATGAAAGCCCTTTTTGTTGAATTACCTGCCTTTGCTCGATTTCGTAACGATTATTTAGATGACGAGGGATTTCGTGGTCTACAAACTGCCATGATTCTCAACCCAGAAGCGGGCGATGTCATAGAAGGGACAGGAGGATTACGAAAGCTTCGTCATGGTGATCCACGTCGAGGTAAAGGAAAGCGGGGAGGTTTGCGGGTCATCTATTATTGGTGGAATGGTGAAAGTCAATTTTGGCTTTTCACCCTGTACGACAAAGACGAATTAAAAGACTTAAGCCCCCAGGAAAAGAAGGCGCTCAAAAGTATGTTGAAAGCGGAACTGGAGATAAGACGATGAAAAAGCGCAACCTGTTTACGGAAATGACAGAGGGATTTGATGCCCTTTCAAATGCACGTAAGGGCAAGCAAACGCTGCGTACGCATGAAATTAGCATTCAACCAGCCTGTGAAATATCAGCGGGTGAGTTAATCGCTTTACGCGAGCGTTTGCATATGTCCAGGCCGGTATTCGCGGGATACCTTCGCACCAACCCACGTACTCTTGAAAACTGGGAGCAGGGTCGGGCCAAGCCTAATGCACAAGCGAGCTTGTTAATTCGGCTCGTGGCGAAGTTTCCTGATACCGTTGACCGCCTAGCCGCGGTGTAACGACAAAACAAAATATTCAAAAAAGGACATTCTTGAATGGCTCAGATGCATCTCATCCCCGTCGACCGCTTGCGCGCTGCAGTGCGTTATCTAGTCAAAGGTTTTGGCAGCGATGATCGTGAAATCGAACTCGTCACAGAAAACCTGGTGCAGGCCAACCTGACCGGTCACGATTCGCACGGCGTCGGGATTTTGCCGCGCTATGCCGAGGCGTATCTGGAGGGCAGCCTCAAGCCGAACGCACGTATTCAGACTCGTATGGACAATGGTTCCATGATTGGTCTGGATGGCGAGTGCGGGTTTGGTCAGGCGATTGGTCATCAGGCGATGGAGCTGGGGATCGCGCGTGCCAAAGAGCACGGTAGCTGCATTTTGGCCCTCGGTAACTCACACCATTTGTGCCGCATTGGCGCATGGGCTGAGATGACCGTCGAACAGGGGCTGATTTCGATTCATTTTGTGAACGTGATTTCACGCCCGATCGTGGCGCCCTTTGGCGGCGGCGACGCGCGTTTTGGTACCAACCCGTTTACCGTCGGTATTCCCGTGCCTGGTCAAGACCCGATCTTGTTGGATTTTGCGACCAGCGTGATTGCACAAGGCAAAGCGCGTGTTGCACTCAACAAAGGCGAGCAATTACCACCTGGCTATCTGATTGACGATCAGGGGCGTCCGACCACGGAACCGATTTACGCAGTCAAGGCGCCACTCGGTGCGCTTTGTACCTTCGGTGAGCACAAAGGTTTTGGTCTGGCGCTGATTTGTGAACTATTGGGTGGCGCCTTGGCGGGTGGCATGACGACGCACTCACCACCGGATGGTAAGCGTCGCGTTATCAATGGCATGCTCTCGATTATTTTTGATCCGGCCAAGCTTGCCGATGGGTCGATTTTTGAACATGAGATGAAAGCCTTTATCGACTGGGTCAAGGCTTCGCCACCACAGCCGGGTTATGACTACGTGCGTGTCGCCGGTGATCCCGAGCGCGAAATGCGCGCCAAGCGATTGGCGCAAGGTGTGCCGGTCGATGAGGCCACTTGGAATGAAATGCTGGGTGCTGCGAAAAATCTGGGTCTCGATCCAGCACAACTGCAAAAATTAGCAGGTTTGCAATAATCTTAAAAAATTACCTCTAAAAATTAGACATCGATGCGCATGCATCGCGGAGAGACAAATATGACGATTCAAAAAATGACTGGTCGCCAGGCCTTTATCAAACTGCTGCTCGATGAGGGTGTGACACACTTATTTGGCAATCCGGGCACGACTGAACTTGCGATCATGGAGGCAGTGCCTCAGTTTCCCGAGCTGACCTATGTCTTGGGTCTGCAGGAGTCGATCGTCGTGGGCATGGCGGATGGTTTTGCGCGTGCGTCCAATCAGCTGGTAGCCTGTAACCTGCATTGCGCGCCGGGCTTGGGCCATGCGATGGGTGCGATTTATAACGCCAAGTTCTCTGGTTCCCCCTTGTTGATTACCGCAGGTCAGTACGAGGTTGGGTATGGGTTGCAAGAGCCGTTGCTGTATGAGCCCTTGGTACCGATTGCCGCACCCTTGGTCAAGTGGGCCTTTGAGGTCACACGTATTGAGGACTTGCCACGCGTGATCCGACGCGCTGCGAAAATCGCGCGTACCCCACCGATGGGTCCCGTATTTATTAGCTTGCCAGGCTCCGTGCTCGATGAAGAAGCGGAGATCGAGTTTGGTTTCCCCACCATGGTGGACGCAGGCGTACGCCCCAGCGATCGTGCGCTGCAAGATATTGCGAAAAAACTGCTCGCTGCAAAAAAGCCCGTCATCGTAGCCGGTCGTGAAATCGCTAATGCCGATATGTTTGCCGAGGCGTGTGAGTTAGCCGAGTTGCTCGGTGCGGCGGTGTATCAGGAATCAGTGCCTTACAACGCGCGCTATCCCTCCTCGCATCCTACCTGTATGGGTGACCTGACGCGCAATCAAAAGAAAGTGCGTCAAACGCTAGAACAGTACGATTTCCTACTGTGTCTGGGCGCAGATCTACTCCGTATGTCACCAATGAGCACAGTTGAGCCTTTGCCACCTGAAATGCCCGTGATGCACATCACGGAGCGTGAATGGGAGCTTGGTAAAAATTACTCGACGGCTACTGCCGTGCGTGCCGATGTTAAGGAAACGTTGTTGGCCTTGTTACCCGTGTTACGGAGCATGCGCACAGCCGAGCAAGCCAAACAGGCGCAAGCGCGATTGGCCGACCTCGCGACCCGCAATTGGTCTGCCAATCGAGCGAAGATGCATGCAGAGCTTGAGTCGAGTGCCTCGACGACACCGATCGATCAACGTTATCTCGTGCGTCAAATTGTGGATGCTTTGCCCAAGGACGTCATCGTAGTTGATGAAACCTTGACGGCCTCGCCTGCGATTTCGGCACTGCTGCCGATGGATGATCCTCAGGCCTATTACGGCTTGGCCAGCGGCGGCTTGGGCTTTGGGATGGCCGGTGCCGTGGGCGTGGCACTCGCGCGGCCTACACGGCCTGTGGTGGCGACTATTGGCGATGGCAGTGCGATGTACAGCATCCAGTCACTCTGGACTGCCGCGCACTTAAAGCTCAACATCACCTACGTGATCATCAACAACCGCAGTTATCGCATCATCAAGGAGCGTTTACTCGCGATGCGTGGCACGGATGATTTTGTCGCCATGGATATGGATAATCCAGCGATT
>JBILJA010000069.1:0-12739 GCA_044368775.1 Burkholderiaceae bacterium | reverse complement strand
AACCTTATCTAATTTAAATACGATCACGCATTGCGCGATCGCATGGCATCATTTAACCTAGTTCTTAACGTAAGCGCAATCAATCTGTTTACTTTCACAGTCGCTTAATCGCCACACGATTCACGAAAATTTCATGGAGTTAGATTATGTCTGCCACTACCCTCGCCCCTCTGACTGATTTGCGCGTCAACGGGGAGCGCCTTTGGAAATCCTTGATGGAACTCGCCAAAATTGGGGCCACAAAAAAAGGGGGAGTCTGCCGACTCGCTTTGACAGATCTAGATCGCCAAGGCCGTGACTATTTTGTGGCCCAGGCCAAAGCAGCGGGCTGCACCATCCGTATTGATGCGGTCGGTAATATTTTTGCTCGCCGAGCAGGCCGCAACAACAGCTTGCCGGCCGTGATGACCGGAAGCCACATTGATACGCAGCCAACCGGTGGCAAATTTGATGGTAACTATGGGGTATTGGCAGGCATTGAAGTTTTTCACAGTTTGAACGATGCGGGCATAGAAACGGAAGCGCCCTTGGAGGTTGTCGTTTGGACCAACGAGGAAGGCTCGCGTTTTGTTCCCGTCATGATGGGCTCAGGCGCCTTTATCGGTGAGTTTAAGACTGACTTTATCCTGGAGCAAAAAGATCGCGATGGCATTTCCGTCGGCGAAGCCCTGAAGTCAATCGGTTACAACGGCAAGGATCAAGTTGACCCAAAAAATGTTGGCGCCTACTTTGAGGCCCATATTGAACAAGGGCCGGTTCTCGAGGCACACGACATCACGATCGGCGTTGTCACCGGTGCGCTCGGACAACGCTGGTTCGATATCGTGATTACGGGCTCAGAGGCGCACGCGGGCCCAACCCCAATGGCTTTACGCCAAGATGCTTTGCTCGCGGCCTCACACTTGGTGCAGCTTGTCAACCAGACTGCTTTGGATCATGCGCCAAATGCGCGCGGTACAGTTGGCATGTTGGACAACTACCCTAACTCGCGTAACGTCATCCCTGGCACAGTCAAAATGTCTGTGGATTTTCGTGCGGACAGTGACGAAATATTGACCCGTATGGTTGAAACACTCCATACAAAGGCACAAGAGATCGCAAAAAAGGGCAAGGTCAAGGTCGATATCACCCAGGTTGTGTACTTTCCTCCCCAAGCCTTCGCCAAGGAGCTCGTCAGCGCTGTTCGCAATGGCGCCAAAAATATTGGCCTATCAGAAATGAATGTTGTGAGCGGTGCCGGACATGATGCGGTGTACATGGCGCGTGTCGCCCCCACTGCGATGATCTTTGTTCCTTGCAAAGATGGCATCAGTCACAACGAGATAGAAGATGCCAAGCCTGAACATCTAGAAGCAGGATGCAATGTATTGCTGCATGCGATGCTTGATCGAGCAGGTACCTGACGCACTGAAAGCTCGGGGTCTTGCTTGTCATGACCCATTAAAAAGGCCCGAACGATTCGGGCCTTTTTTTGTATTTCAGCTCATTTAAGAGTGATTTACTTAGTCAGTCGAGACTCAAAGCTCGCTTTAATTTTGAGCAGATGCTCTGGTAAACCAAAGGCAAGTTTTTCAAACAAATCATCATGGAGCTTGAACTCTTGTTGCCAAGCAGCGATATCAATCGAAGTGATGGTGTTGAATTTCTCTAGAGAAAAATCCATCCCAGACCAATCAATATCGGCAAAACCTGGAGTGATACCGAAAGCATGCTCACTGCCCTGCGCCTGCCCTTCGATACGCTCGAGCATCCACTTTAAGACACGGGTATTTTCACTGAAACCTGGCCAGACAAACTTGCCATTTTCGTCGGTACGGAACCAATTGACGCAGAAAATTTTGGGCAACTTGGCGCCTGATTTCTGCAAGAAGCTACCCAGCGACAACCAGTGATCGAAATATTCGGCCATGTTGTAGCCGCAGAAAGGCAACATGGCGAAAGGATCACGACGCACGACACCTTGTTGACCCACAGCAGCGGCCGTAGTCTCGGAACCCATGGTCGCAGCCATGTAAACACCCTCCGCCCAGTCACGTGCCTCTGTGACCAATGGGACGGTTGTAGAACGACGGCCACCAAAGATGAACGCATCAATTACGACACCTTCGGGGTTATCCCACTCAGAATCCAACACGGGATTTTGAGTCGCAGAAACTGTGAAGCGCGCATTAGGATGAGCCGCTTTGATGCCCTTTTCCTTGGCTTGCTCTGGTGTCCAATCACGGCCTTGCCAATCGATCAAGTGCGCAGGCGGCACCTTGGTCATGCCTTCCCACCACACATCACCGTCATCGGTCAGTGCGACGTTGGTAAAAATCGTGTCACTCTTGAGCGTCGCCATGCAGTTAAAGTTGGACTTCTCATTCGTACCGGGCGCAACACCAAAATAGCCTGCCTCGGGGTTGATTGCGCGAAGATTGCCTTTGGCGTCTGGTTTGATCCAGGCAATGTCATCACCGATTGTGGTGATTTTCCATCCCTGCTGAGCTAAGCCTGCGGGTGGAATCAACATCGCAAAGTTGGTTTTGCCACAGGCCGAGGGAAAGGCCGCTGCAACGTGATATTTTTTACCCCAGGGTGCTTGCACGCCCAAGATCAACATGTGCTCGGCCAACCAGCCGGGGCTCTTTGCACTGGCTTCGCTGCGGCCCATGGTCGAAGCAATACGCAAGGCAAAACATTTTTTGCCCAACAAAGCATTGCCGCCATAGCCAGAACCATAGGACCAAATTTCACGGGTCTCGGGAAAGTGAACAATGTATTTAGTTGGGTTACAGGGCCACAGCACGTCAGCTTGACCAGCCGCCAAGGGTGCACCAACCGTGTGCACACAGGGAACGAACTCTCCATCTGACCCCAATACGTCATAGACCTTTTTACCCATGCGCGTCATCATGCGCATATTGACAACGACGTAGGGTGAATCAGAAAGCTCGATACCGATCTGCGCGATGGGTGAACCAAGCGGACCCATTGAAAATGGCACGACGTAAAGCGTACGTCCAACCATGGAGCCCTCAAACAATTCGTCCAACTTGGTGCGCATCTCGGCAGGTGCAATCCAATTATTGGTTGGACCTGCGTCTTCTTTTTTGGCGCTACAAATGAATGTGCGGTCCTCGACGCGGGCAACATCGTCCGGTGCTGAGCGGGCTAAAAATGAATTGGGTCGTTTTGCGGCGTTGAGCTTGATGAGCATGCCGGACTTAACCATTTCCGCGCACAAGCGGTCATACTCCTCCTGAGAGCCATCGCACCAAACGATGCGAGCAGGTTTGACCTTGGCGGCGATAGAGGCGACCCATTGTTTAAGGCCTTCGTGACGGACGTAAGCAGGAGCGTTAAGTGGCAGATTCATGTAAATGTTTCTTTTTAAGCACTGAATTCAAACTTCGGTAACATGAAATAGTAGCACCGGATCTGCCTCAGAGAAAATCAAATCCCCTCTGATAAACAGGAACTAACGCCTCGATAGACTGCTTAAATCGATCGCAAGAAACGCCCAAATAAAAGTTATTTTTAGTTTTTAGGCTTGTTTTAAAGGGTTTTCTGCAGATGCAACAAAATTTCAGCTGCATGCTGACGGTTCACCAAGTGCTCTGGCAAAGCTCCTGAAAGCATTTGTTTGACTTGAGCGGCGACGCTGGCACCCACGGCACGCAGACTATCATCCGTAATACCGGCCATGTGGGGGGATAACAACACATGCTCTAAAGCATAGAGAGGCGAAGATGCTGGCAAGGGTTGTTCCGTGAAAACATCTAGCGCTGCGCCAGCGATCTTTTTGGAGACCAGCACCTCAACCAAGGCGTCCTGATCAACAACCGCGCCTCGCGCGACGTTAATCAAGTAGGCGCCAGAATGCATGCGCTCAAGTAAGCTGCGGCTAACTAAGCCTCGGGTTTGATCGTTGAGGGGACAGGCCAGTACAACAAAATCAGACTCGGAAAATACCTGCTCTAGGCCCACATTCTCGATAATATCCAGCGCAGGACGCCCGCTTGGTCGGTACCCCGTCACTTTCATGCCAAATCCGTGGTGACACATCTTGGCGACGGCCTGGCCGATCGCACCAACGCCCACCAACCCCACTCTCTTTCCTGCCAAATCCAACCCTTCATCGGCAAGGGATCGAGCCTGTCCCCACCCTCCCGCACGCATTCTCATGTTGATGGCTGCGCTTTTGTGCGCAAGGGCAAGCATCTGTCCAACCGCAAACTCAGCGACCGTTCGAGCGTTGGCACCCGGCGCGTTGGCTACTGCGATACTGTGTCGCGTTGCCACCTCAATGGGGATCATATCCACCCCCGCTCCGTGACGGATGACACCAATCAGTTTTTTAGACTGCTCAAACAAGGAGCTCGGCAGAGGGTGCCGGACCACAATCACTGAGGCAGACTGTGCGCCATCTATGAGGTCCGCGTCGCTCGTAGAGCGTGAGACGGTGACGTGCGCCACGGACTCAAGCTCAGCATGGATCGCAGGATGAATCGGATTGGTGAGAAAAACTATATTTTTGGACATATCAACCCGTTGAGAACGTGTATATTGGAAGTGACAAATCCTAACTAAAAAAACCAACCTAGCCTAGCAATACTTGGTCATAGGAGACAAACGTGAGCTTAACTTTCGAAAAACTGCATCCAAGCTTTATGGGGCTGGCCAGTCCAATTGATTTATGCGCTTTGCATGACCAGAAAGTTCTGGAGCAAATCAGAAATGCAATGAGTCAGTTTGGTGTTCTCGTTTTTAGAGATCAGCATTTTACGAATGAAGAACAAATTGAGTTTGCCAGACGCTTGGATGGTGAACTTCATGCAAAGACGTCGTCATCAGTCCTGTCAAAAAATCGCTTTGGCAACGAGGCGCTCACAGATATTTCTAATGTCGGCGGAGATGGCAACATCTTGGAGGCGCAAGATCGTCGGCGTATGAACGGTATCAGCAATCGTATTTGGCATACGGATGCATCCTTTGAAAATCCTTGCGGTCGCTATTCGATGCTGTTTGCCCGCAATATTCCACCTGTAAGGGCCGACACTGAATTTGCTGACATGCGTGCAGCCTACGACGCGCTGAGTGACGAACTCAAACAGACCATCGCACCTCTTCATGCCTATCACTCGATTGTCTATTCTAGGCACACGATGGGATTTGATTTTTCACCTGAAGAGCAAGCAAAACTTCCGGGAGCGACACATCCTTTGGTACGTCAGGTCGAGGGCTCGGACCGCAAAGCACTCTATCTTGCCTCGCATGCGGCGCGCATCGTGGAATGGGAGGTTCCCGAAGGGCGTTTATTGATCAAGGACTTGATCGAGCACGCAACACAACGGGAGTTTTTAAACTCACATCAATGGAAGCTTGGCGATTTGGTGATCTGGGATAACCGAACCACCATGCACAGAGCGCGGCCCTTCGATGACAAAAAATATAAAAGGGAACTGACTCGGGTCACGACCCTGGATTTGCCGCGTCAGCCCCTTGCTGCAAGCATCGCAGCGTAAGCTAGGACATACGGCTTAAGTACTTGCTTAAATACTAAGTACCTACTTTAAAACCAGACTTCATTTTGCGCAGCATCGCAATCACGCTTTGAGCGACGATTCGGCCAGTTTTAGGATTTTCTGAAGGAATATTTTCCATCGTCATCGTGAACTTGGCAGAATCCGAGTCCACCACGATGGTGTGCGTATTGCGCACCACGGCTGGATCAGCCCAGATTTCCAAGAGGGTATTTTCTGGGCCCACACCCGCTAGCGCCAACGCGACCACGACGTTCAGGTTCGCTGGAAAGCCTTTAGCGGCATCACGCGCATTACCCTCGAACACCTTTTTCGCTTCGGTCAATCCCTCGATATTGATGTTGTGTTCAATTAAATGCGGCGCGCCTGCCAAGCCCTTGGGAGGTTTGCGTGTCACCATGCGGACAGAATGGATCTTGCCCTCCGCGGCGGCGATCATCGCATCGAGTCCAATCAGGGCACCAGTCGGGACATGGATCACTCCGCCCTGCTTTTTAGCCATCGCAATCAGCTCAGGATGAAACAGCAACGCACCGACAGACAACACGATGACTTGTTTTTGTGCCTTGAGAAAAGGCGTGGCGATTTCTGGCAAAAGCGCGGCAGGTGCGCACTCGATCACGAGATCGGCTTCTTTTTCCAACTCAGCAATGTTCAACACCTTAACAGGGTGCGCAAGCGTGCCGACAAACTCTTTGGCTTTGTCATGATTTTTAGCAGAGACCGCCGTTAACACTACACCCGGTACTCCGCCTTTAGCCAAGGTCGTCGCAATAGATTTCCCAATCGCGCCCAAACCGGCGATTGCGATTCGTAGATTCTGTTTTTGAACTGCTTGCGTCATGATAATGAACCAAAAAGTGAGATTGATACGTGAATTGAACGATTATAGTGAAATCGAAAGTTCTACCGTCTGCACGGGTCATATTGATGAGGCTGACTTGGCCCGTGCAGAAACAACCAGTTGGCGACCATAAATCACTTGATCGCGCATGGCATGTTCCCACACTTGGCGAACGCTCTCGATCTGCGCCTTGTCAAAGCGACGCTTGGCATAATTTTTTACAACCCACCCCAACACATACTCCCAGCCATGACGGGGTTTCTCTTCATCGACCTCATGGACTTGCATATCCTTGAAACCATTCAGGCCGAGTAACAGCCAGAGTTGAAAAACACCCAGAGACAACCAAGGCATATGCGGCTCAGGCGACTCGTTTTGTTTGAACCACGAATAAGATCTAGGAAAACCTTGAATCAAATGGTTGACTCTAGCGCCAATATAATTGGGATTAGGAATAGACAAGATAAACATTCCGTCATCTTTTAAGTGTTTGCGAACACTCTGCAAGAAAAGACCTGGATTTTGAAGGTAACCCATGGCTTCACAGCATACGATCGCATCGTATTGTTCCAAATCATTCGGCAGCCCTTGGTTAAAGTCGGCCACCATAAACTGATGGTAGCCAGCAGGGGCTCCCTCAAAAAGATCGATCCCATGCAACTCAACATCTGGACCAAGTGCGTAGGGCAACCACCCGTCACCGCAGCAGATATCAAGCACTTTTTGAGGTTTCTTTTCAACTAACGCACGTGCCACAGAGGCACGGTGCGCTTTATCTTTGACCATTACGGGTGGCGACATCATGATTGGCACACTAAAAGAAAAATGATCTAGAGTTTAGATTGAAAAAATTCAAGGTATGTTGAACGACACAACTTTTTGTCTGACTTTACTTCTGCAACGCTCACCGCACACCATATCCGTTGTTTTAATCAGACCTTCATAGCTTGTCTTTTTACCGTCAACCGTAACCACGACGGTGTAAGGAATATCCTCCCTCTGGGCAAGCGCAACATTGGCGCTGAACAAAGCAACATAAACGTCATAACGACCAGAGGGTGGTTTTTTATTCCACGAGATATTTTCAACGGGTTCTGGACGTGATGCACAACCTGACATCTTTTGACATGCATTTGCATCGATATCAAGACTTCCGCCTGACGGTGACTTGCGCATATCATCGTTGTACATGCTGATGGCCCCACCGTTGGGTTCCACCACAATCAAGTCTAAGTCAGCCTGATTCATCCAGGCCAGCGTCACGTTGACAAATTTACCCTGCGTCACTTCACTTTCCTTGAGACGTCGATCGACCTCCAGCGTGCTCACAGTAGCAGGCGGCTCCTGAACAATCAAAGGAGGTCTTGGGGACGGCTCCGAAACAAGAGGCCGCGGAGGTGCAGGAGGAAAGCATGCGGCTGCTTTTTTCTCGACCTGAATCCACAATTGATCAACACGTGCTCTAAGAGATTCCTCGACCTGCACGGATGGACCAGGATCTAATACGGTCGACCACTGTTTGTAAAAAAGTCCCGCGAGCAATAAAACGGTCAAGACGGCGAGAGTCATCCATTGCGCGACAGGCACGAAATTGAAGCTTCGCGCAGGGGTCAGTGCCGCGACTTGGGCAGTCTGCTGGGCTGCGATCACCTTGGCTGCTGGGGTATAGGACTCTGCAAACCTAGCATCAATGCTATGGAGATCGGCTTGTTGGCCAAAAGGGATGCAACCCCACTGTGTCATCACCAGTTGATCACCCACCATATATAGAGATGCCAGAGCATCGGGGGTGGACAACATGGCACGCAAGGCTTGAGCGCCATAGGCAGCAGAAGGCCCTGCGCTTGTAGAAACCTTATTAGCAATTCGACGGACTGTCTCACAGGATTGTGACAGCGTCTTGGCAACCGTCAGCTTTTCTTCTGGAGAGAGTTCATCGAAAGATCTTACTGAGCCCTCGAGCTTGGTCACCCAAGAGACCTCTCCACGCAACACATTAGTGACTGGTTCTGCAAAAAGATTAATCAAACCGTTATCAACACCGTCTTTTTTTATCAGACCTAAAAGTTGCTGGTAATAACTAAAAATAGGCTGACCATTGATGCCTTGAACATCAATCTGAGTGCGCTTTGTAATAATGGGTAATGTTTGCATGGCTAGAGGCTCGATCAGCGCTGGGTGGCCGGGTTAATTCTTGGGCTCTGAGGAACAATCATTAGGGATTTTTGTATATGACACCCCACTCTGATCCAAGAAGCTACGCAATGCATTGCCAGACAAGGCATATAAAGAACGGTCACTGAACTTATCCGTTTGCGCACCGATAAAAGTATTGATGCCCACTACGTTGCCACAGCGATTGACGAGCGGCCCGCCAGAGCTTCCCGTTGCAATGCGGGCTGTGTGCAAGACCAACACCATATTATTTGGCTGAGGCTGCAAGACACTGACCTCGCCTTGAGAAAAGACGGTATTAGGCGTCACAAGGTTAGCGTCAACCCGAATTTCAGAGCTAGGAAAACCCGAAGCAACAACCGTTTGAAGCAACTTCGGTTGCGTAGATAAAGCAAGCGAACGGACATTCGCCGGAACATGATCAGCGCGCAACACCGCAAAATCAGGATTCGTATATTCAGAGTCACGCGTGGCGGCAATCAGTCGCGCGGGCAAGGGTTCTTTTCCTAGAAAACTGCTCGTGATGGCAAATTTCTTGCCCGCCTCAATCACATGACGATTTGTGACCACTGTATTTTTATCAATAAAAAATCCTGTTCCATGACCAAGGTACTTCATCTGATCAGAAAACACTAAGACACGCACCGTTGCCGCTTCAAGCAAGGCAACAAGCTGTTCTTGAGCAAGCATGGATGTGGTGGTCTGACTAGGTGCAGTAGCCGCTTGAGCAGGAGCAGGCGAAGGTGCAGGAGAAGGTGCAGGAGAAGGTCCAGGTGTGTTCTGCGGGGGGAAGTTTTGTGTCGGTACAGAACCCCCCGACACATTAGGCGCAACGGGCAACTCAGCTTGAGGCAGCGTACGTTGCAAAGGCCCAACCTCGCCACGACGATATGCGAGTATCTCAGGGCTCGTACAGGCACTGTCGAGCATGGCTTGAATCCTCAACCCTTCAGCCTCAAGACCAGCAACGATCTCGCGATTGACATCAGCGGGTCTGAGCATCACAAAAGGACGGTTCGCCCACCACAGATAC
This sequence comes from Burkholderiaceae bacterium, assembly GCA_044368775.1. Lineage (GTDB taxonomy): Bacteria > Pseudomonadota > Gammaproteobacteria > Burkholderiales > Burkholderiaceae_B > Zwartia. The sequence continues at coordinate 3,162 of JBILJA010000069.1, read as the reverse complement.
ACGAACAGATTGAGCGCGATTAGGATAATCGTCGCGACCATAAACGTTCGATTAGAAAGTTTCATAAGTGAAGTCTATCTCTTAACTCACCAATGCCTTCATTTCAGCATATAGATCCGCTTTTCCTTCGAAACCAATACCAACAAGCTCAGGCAAGGTCACAATGCTATTTTCAACCCGAGCACCATCCGGAAAGCCTCCATAGGGTTGAAACAAATCTGGATAGCTTTCATTACCGCCAAGTCCCAAACCTGCTGCGATGGCCAGAGACATTTGATGACCACCATGCGGCACACAACGCGTCGGAGACCAGTCGTACTCACGCAGCATGTCCAAGGTGCGCAGATATTCGACCAAACCATAACTCAACGCACAATCGAACTGCAGCCAATCTCGATCGCGTCGCATACCACCATAACGAATCAAATTGCGTGCGTCCTGCATAGAAAACAGATTTTCACCGGTCGCCATCGCGTTCTCGTAATGATTGCCGAGTTCGGCCTGCAATTCGTAGTCAAGCGGATCACCTGCCTCTTCGTACCAGAACAAGTTGTATTGTGCGAGTTCTTTGCCATAAGCAATGGCGGTCTTGAGATCAAAGCGACCGTTGGCGTCCACAGCCAAACGCTGACCAGGGCCTAATAGTTTGAGCACCGCTTCGATACGCTTGCAATCTTCGGCTAAGGAGGCGCCGCCGATTTTTTTCTTGACGACCGAATAGCCCCGATCAAGATAGCTCTGCATTTCACGCGTGAGACCCTCGAGTCCTTGTCCCGGCCAGTAGTAGCCCCCGGCAGCGTAAACAAATACTTTTCGATTGGGCTGTCCATTACCATAACGATCCGCCAGCATCTGATAGAGCGGCACACCTTCGATCTTGGCTACGGCATCCCAGATGGCCATATCGATGGTTCCGATCGCCACCGAACGCTCGCCATGACCGCCTGGCTTTTCGTTATTCATCATCGTGGCCCAGATTTTGTGCGGACACAAAATGCCACGCTCATCCAACAAGGTATCTGGTGCGGCCTCAAGCACACGGGGAATAAAACGTTCACGCATGAGCGCGCCCTGTCCATAGCGACCATTTGAGTTGAAGCCATACCCAATCACGGGTTTGCCATCACGGATCACGTCCGTCACGACCGCAACTAGGCTCAAGGTCATTTTGGAAAAATCAATATAGGCGTTTCTGATATTGGACTTGATCGGGCGGGTCGACTCGCGGATTTCAACAATTTTCATTTTTATAAAGTGTCTGCGTTTAAATAAAGCTCGGTATAAGATGTGTTGTCATTATCGTTAAAAAAACAGAGCCATGGCCACTTCTTTGACCAGTAACACCCCTCTTTTAATCAAAATGCATCCCAACGACAACGTCGCCATTGTAGGCAATGACGGGGGTCTCCCTGCGGGTACCGTCGTTTTGGACGGACTGATCCTCAAGGACAAGGTGCCGCAGGCACACAAGGTGGCTTTAGTCGACTTTAAGACGGATGCGCCTGTGACACGCTATGGCGTCACGATCGGCTTTGCCCTCAAAGACATCGCTGCCGGAAGCTGGATACACGAGCGACTTCTCAGGATGCCTGAGGCGAGAAACTTTGAAAATCTCCCCATCGCGACCGTCAAACCGAATCTAGGCGGCCCCCTCGAAGGCTACACCTTTGAAGGCTTTCGTAACGAGGACGGCTCGGTGGGTACCCGCAACTTGCTCGGGATCACGACGACCGTTCAATGCGTAGCAGGCGTGGTTGACTTTGCAGTGCAGCGCATCAAAAGCGAACTTTTACCCAAATATCCTAACGTCGATGATGTCGTTGGACTCGATCACGCCTATGGCTGCGGTGTGGCGATTGACGCGCCCGAGGCAATCATTCCAATTCGCACTGTGCGCAACATTAGTCTGAATCCAAATTTTGGTGGCGAAGTCATGGTGGTGAGTCTTGGCTGTGAAAAGCTCCAGCCCGATCGCCTGATGCCGCCCGGCAGCTTTCCCATCAAGGATGATCGTTCAACGGGCGTCGATACGGTGTGTTTGCAAGATCCCAAACACGTGGGCTTTATGTCAATGATCGATGCCATCATGCAAGAGGCAACCGTACATCTCAACAGGCTCAATCAGCGCAAACGCGAAACCGTTCCCGCTAGCGAGCTTGTGGTGGGCATGCAATGTGGCGGCAGCGATGCGCTGAGCGGCGTGACGGCCAATCCGGCACTGGGCCGCGCAGCTGATTTGCTTGTGCGAGCTGGTGCGACCGTGATGTTTAGCGAAAATACGGAAGTACGCGATGGCGTCGACCAACTGACCTCACGCGCGGCCACGCCAGAAGTCGCCCGCGACATCGTTGCCGAGCTCGACTGGTACGACCGTTATCTGGCGCGCGGCAAGGTCGACCGCAGCGCCAATACGACCCCAGGTAATAAAGCGGGCGGTTTAGCTAATATTGTTGAAAAAGCGATGGGCTCGATTATCAAAAGCGGCTCCGCACCCATTTCAAGCGTGCTTTCACCAGGCAACAAACTCGCGCGCGATCAGCGTGGGCTGGTGTACGCCGCAACACCTGCCAGCGATTTCATCTGTGGCACGCTTCAGCTGGCAGCCGGTATGAACCTTCATATTTTTACAACTGGTCGAGGTACGCCCTATGGCCTAGCCCACTGCCCTGTCATCAAGGTCGCGACCCGCACGGATCTGGCACGTCGCTGGCATGATCTGATGGATGTCAATGCAGGACGCGTCGCGGATGGCGAACTCACACTTGACGAGTTAGGTTGGGAAATTTTTCATTTGATGCTTGACATCGCAAGTGGCCGCAAAACGTGGGCGGAGCACTGGAAAATTCAAAACTCGCTGGTGTTGTTTAATCCAGCGCCAATTACTTAATCCAATAAGGCACCGATTCGATGCATTCCGAACAGACGCCTTCATTTTGCGCGATTTTGCTCGCGGCAGGAGAAGGCTCTCGTCTGGGACGTATCCCAAAGAGTCTGTTTAGACTCGAGCATGAAAGTTTGCTTGTACGACAACTTTTAGCACTCACCGCTGCGGGCGCCGACGATATCGTTCTTGTGACAGGCTATTTTCATCAGGCGATCGAAGCTGAAGCACAAGCTGCGATCCAGAGATTAAATAATAAGCTGGCGCGCATCCATCTAGTC
>JBILJA010000194.1:0-3903 GCA_044368775.1 Burkholderiaceae bacterium | reverse complement strand
GAGTCCTCGCACCAATATGCGCGACCTGTGTCACTCGCATCTGCAACAAATCGCGCAATGCACGGGCGATACCGTCTTTTTGACCATCCGCGCGGGGTTTGACGGCGTATGCATCGATCGCGCCGAGGGCGCGTTTCCAATCAAAGTCTTTGTTCTCGAGGTCGGACGTCGTCGCCCCATCAATATTGGTGGCGGTGCCATTGCGATCCTGAGCTTTCTGGATGACAACGAAATCGAGCGCATCCTTAAAATCAACAAAGACCGTTGCCTGGAAAAGTTTGCCAACTACTCCGAGGCCGAAGTCCGCAAAACCATCGCGCGCGCACGCGGCCGTGGCTATGTCGTCAGCGACGTCGTCGAATTGCCCGGCGTACGCACCATCGCCGTCCCCATCTTCGACAAAAACAACCACCCCGTCGCCGCGATCAGTGTCGCAACCTTGACCACCCGTTTGGACAAAGATCGCACAGAACTTGTCCTTGATAGCCTCAACAAAGCTATCGCACAGATTCAACCGAACTTGTTAAATATTGAAACAGAGAATTAAATGCGATAGGTGAGGCAAAGCTGCTTCGCCTAAAATGTAAGGCTGATAACGATTTGACTTTAGGGCTGCAAAGAATGCCGATACCTCTTGATCTGTCTGCCTTAACGAATGCTGTCAATCGACTAGATGCGGGTTTGGCCCGTCATTTTTCCGAGCCGCTCGACTCGCAATTGCGGGACGGCCTCGTTCAGCGCTTTGAGTTCACCTACGAAATCAGTCACAAAATGCTCAAACGCTACCTCGAGATGAGCTCAGCCGACCCAAGTCAATTCGACGCTATGCCATTTGCGGATTTAATTCGTACAGCCAACGAACAAGGACTGCTTAAAGGCGACTGGAACGATTGGCGCGTTTACAGAGAAATGCGTAGTAAAACAAGCCATACCTACGATGAAGCGATCGCCGTCCAAGTGGTGAAAAGCATTCCAGGGTTTTTAGCTGAAGCAAAAGCCCTGCTAAAGTCTCTTCAGGAGCGTATCGCATGATCCCCCACTCAGCCCTTGCGATGACCGCAGAGGAGCTACGCCTTCTCCAAAGCATTTTGAAGAGATATACCCCAGACTTTAGAGTGTGGGCTTTTGGCTCCAGAGTGACGGGAACTTACAAACCCTACTCAGACCTCGATCTGGCTTTAGTGGGAGATGAACCGATTTCTCTCGAAACACGTGCGGCGCTCAGTGAGGCGCTCTCAAACTCCACACTCCCTTATAAAGTTGATATCGTAGACTGGGCATCCACCTCAGAGGCGTTTCAACAGCTTATTGAAAAACAAAAACTCGTCATTCAACTTTGATTCTGTTTAACCTTAGGGTCTGCTCTCAAGCCACGCCAACACCCCTTTAGCCGTCGCCTGCCCTGACGCCATCACGCCGTTGAGCAAATAACCCCCTGTTGGCGCCTCCCAGTCCAGCATCTCGCCCGCACAAAAAACACCTGGCAGATTTTTCAACATGCTGTGTTCAGTCAGCCCCTCAAACTGAACACCACCCGCCGTGCTGATGGCCTCATCAATTGGACGACACGCACTCAACACGATTGGCAGATTTTTAATGCCGTAGGCAAGCTTTTGTGGGTCGTTAAAGACCTCGACGGACAGACGCTCGCGCAATAGCGCTGCACGAACACCCTGCAAGCCAAGACGTGTGCGCAGATGCGATGACATTGAACGCGTGCCGCGTGCGCGCGACACCTCGTCTAATGCGCGCTGAGGACTGTGGTCTGGCAACAAATCCAACAGTAACGTCGCCTTGCCGCGTGTCAAAATCCGATCGCGTAGCGCTGCTGACAAGGCATAAATCGCGCCACCCTCAAGCCCATGCTGTGTCACCATGCATTCGCCACGCAAAGGTGCCGCCTTGCTGCCCTCAATACGAAACTGTGCAGGCTTAATCGGCTCGCCCGCACACTTTTCCAGAAAATGCGCAGACCACGTTGTCTCAAAACCACCATTGCTCGGCAATAAGGGGCTCAACGCGACGCCCTGCTCTTTGAGCCAGGGCCACCAAGCACCATCGGAGCCAAGCCTGGCCCAGCTACCGCCCCCAAGCGCCAGGACCGTCGCATCTGGCGCGAGCGTGATCTCGCCCTTGGGCGTATCAAAACGCAACTGCTGCGTATCGTCCCAACCCAGCCAACGATGACGCATCAAGAAATGTACGCCCTCGACCCGTAAACGATGCATCCACGCACGCAGTAAAGGTGCGGCCTTCATCTCATGCGGAAACACACGCCCCGACGAACCCACAAAGGTCTCGATCCCGAGTGCCTGCACCCAGGCACGCAGGGCCTCGGCATCAAACTGTGCGAGCATGCGTCCCATTTCCGGGGCACGGGCACCATAGCGTGTGACAAATTGCTCAGAGGGTTCGGAGTGGGTGATGTTGAGCCCACCCCGTCCCGCCATCAGGAACTTGCGGCCCACCGAAGGCTTTGCCTCATAGACCTGCACTGTCATGCCCTCTCGAACCAGCGTTTCCGCAGCCATTAAACCTGCGGGACCTGCTCCGATGACGGCAACGACAAAACTCTTTTTTGACATTACTTTTTAGCCGCAGACACAATGACCTCGACCAGCAAGTCAGGTGCGGCCAATTTGACCTCGCCCGTGGCGCGCGTTGGCAATGCGTTTTTAGGCGCCCACTCGGCCCACACTGAATTCATCCCCTCAAAATCCTTGGTGATGTCCTTTAACCAAATCTGTACCGTCAGCAAATGATGTTTATCGGTCCCAGCACTGGCCAGGTGACCGTCGATTTTTGCAAACACGTCACGGGTCTGCGCCACAACATCGCCCTTGACGCTCGAGGTAATACCAGCGACATACACAGTGTCACCATGCACCACAACGCGGCTCAAACGCTCGTTAGAATCAATGCGAGTAATTGCACCCATAGTTATTCTCCTGATCGAATAAAAAAATAAAGACAAAGTAAAAGTTAAAAGTCAGTGTAGCTGTAATATTTACCCAAATATTTACGCAAAGATAAAACTGAGACAACAATGCGCCCCAATGATCCTACCCGACTCGCCAAACTCCTCAATCCACAATCCGTCGCAGTCATCGGCGCCTCCGACGACCCCTCGCGGATCGGTGGCAGACCCATCGCCTACATGCGCGGCCAAGGCTATCAGGGTAAGATTTTTCCCGTCAATCCAAACCGAACGACCGTGCAAGGCCTCACCGCCTACCCCAATGTCGCAGCGCTACCCGAGACACCCGATGTCGCCATCGTGATCGTGCCCGCCTCGGCGGCACTTGAGTCGGTAATTGCCCTCGCTGAACGCGGTTGCGCAGCAGCCATTCTATTTACTGCGGGCTTTGCTGAGATCGGTCCAGAGGGTGCGCTTGAACAACAAAAATTAGTCGATGCCGCACACAAGCACGGCATGCGCCTAATCGGACCTAACTCGCTTGGTGTCATCAATCCGTGCAATCATTTTTATGGCACGTTTGCGACGAGCTGTGAGTTAGCCTTTCCCAAAGCGGGGAGCGTGGCCATCATCAGTCAATCCGGCGCCTATGGCGCGCACCTGATGGCCGTTTCAACCGCCAACGATATCGGCCTTTCAGCCGTCATCTTGACCGGCAACGAAGCCGACCTGACCGTCGGTGACATGTTGCAAATGGTCGTCAAGGATCCTGCCACCAAAGTCATCATGCTTTACTCCGAAGGGATCAGAGAGTCTGCGGGCTTGCTCGCGGGCCTTGATGCTGCGCGTCGCGCACGCAAACCGGTCCTGATGATGAAAGTCGGTCGCAGCGCCGTGGGCAGTGCGGCCGCACAGTCACACACTGCCTCAATCGCAGGTGACGATCGTGTCACCGACGCCGTGTTGAAAGAGTTTGGTGTCGTGCG
>JBILJA010000068.1:0-12917 GCA_044368775.1 Burkholderiaceae bacterium | reverse complement strand
CAATCGTCTGCTCATTCAGAAGTGTCAAGGTTTCTCCCTGACGACCCCAACGTATCTCCATCTTTGGTTCAGGCAACTTGTCCAGATCAAAAACGTGGGTAGGACGCCCAAGCTCAAGCATGACATAGTTAGAAATATCAACCAAAGCCGTCACCGAGCGCTGTCCGGCACGCTCGAGACGCTCAACCATCCAAGCGGGTGTGGCTGCACGCGCATTGACGCCACGGATGACTCGACCACCGAAGCGACCACACAGATCAGGGGCTAATACTTCGACAGGCAGTATTTCTTTCAAGGTGACCTGAACAGGGGTCATCGCGGGCATGCACAATTCAGCGCCCGTCAATGCAGCGACCTCACGGGCAACACCTAGAATTGAGAGGCAGTCTGCACGATTTGGTGTGAGCTTGAGTGTAAAGAGCGTGTCATCAAGATCCAGTGCATCGCGGATACTTTCACCCACGACCGCGCTCTCTGGCAACACCAATAAACCACCATGATCTTGAGATAAACCTAACTCGCGCGCAGAGCACAACATTCCCGATGACTCGACACCGCGCATCTTGGCGACGCCAATATTCATGCCGCCCGGGAGTGTTGCACCCACAGTTGCCAGAGGCACCTTGATTCCGGCAGCCGCATTGGGGGCACCACATACAATTTGTATCGGTGCGCTTGCACCAGCGTCGACCATGCAGACGCGCAACTTGTCTGCATTAGGGTGCGGTTCAGCGCTCAAAATATGTGCCACGACCACGCCAGAAAAAGCAGGCGCAACAGGATTGATTTCCTCAACCTCTAGACCTGCCATCGTCAAGCGGTGTGACAGTTCCTCTGTCGTGATTTCAGGATTAACAAGGGCGCGTAGCCAGGACTCAGGAAATTGCATGGTGAACCATCTCGGGTCTGTACTACATTAATTGTTGAACTGGCGAAGAAAGCGCAGATCGCCTTCAAAGAATTGTCTGAGATCATTGACCCCATAACGCAACATAGTCAGTCGCTCAAGCCCTGAGCCAAAAGCGAAACCAATATAACGCTCAGGATCCAAACCAAAGTTGCGCACAACATCAGGGTGCACCTGACCCGAACCAGAAATCTCTAGCCAGCGCCCTTTGTTGGGGCCGGACGTAAACATCATGTCGATTTCGGCCGAGGGCTCGGTAAACGGAAAAAATGAGGGGCGGAAACGCAACTCAAGGTCTTCGGTTTCAAAGAAACAACGCAAAAAATTGGTGTACACACCTTTCAAGTCGGCGAACGAGATATTTTCAGCAATCCACAAACCTTCAACCTGATGAAACATCGGTGAGTGTGTCGCATCGCTATCGACGCGGTAAGTCCGACCTGGCGCAATGACCTTGATCGGGGGTTTGTTCATCCGTGCATAACGGACTTGCATCGGGCTCGTGTGCGTGCGCAACAACAAAGGCAAACCTTTGTCATCTTTCATATCTACATAAAACGTATCCTGCATCGAACGTGCCGGATGATTTTCGGGATTGTTGAGCGCGGTGAAGTTGGTCCAATCATTTTCGATTTCGGGGCCATCGGCTACATCGAAACCAATCGACTTAAAAATCTCCTCGACGCGCTGCCACGTGCGAATGACGGGGTGAATGCCGCCTGCACTCATTCCTCGCCCAGGCAGGCTCACATCGATCGTCTCTGCCGCAAGTCGCGCATCCAATTGCGCCTGTGCTAAAGCCGCTCTGCGTGCATTGAGTAAAGCTTCGATCTGCTGCTTGATCTGATTGATGCGCGCACCCTCTTCGCGCTTGGCCTCAGCGTCTAACTTTGCCAAGCCTTTCATCATCTCAGTCAGGCTACCCTGCTTGCCTAAAAAACGCGCTTTGGCGTTTTCCAATGCGGCAGCATCCGTTGCTTGTGCAAACTGCTGTTGGGCCTGCTCAATCAGGTCATTGACTATCTGAGTCATCGCTTAAAACCTTAGAGAAACGAAGCTTAAAAATGCAAACGGAGCCCAAGAGGCCCCGTTTACAGATACATCTAGTCAGAGCTTAGGCAGCCAACGCAGATTTGACCTGATTGACGACGGCAGCAAAACCAGCCTTGTCATGAACGGCCATATCTGCCAAGACCTTGCGATCGAGCTCAATAGCCGCCTTTTTCAGACCAGCAATAAAGACGCTGTAAGTCACGCCATGCTCACGGACTGCCGCGTTGATACGCGTGATCCAAAGAGCGCGGAATGTACGCTTTTTATTGCGACGGTCACGGTATGCATACTGACCAGCGCGCATGACCGCCTGTTTGGCGATACGAAATACGTTACCACGGCGACCGCGATAACCTTTAGCTGCGGAAATAACTTTTTTGTGACGGGCTCGAGCCGTTACACCACGTTTTACGCGAGGCATGTTTAATCTCCTATCAAGCGAAAGGCATCATGGCTTTAACTGAAGCCACGTTTGTTTTATCGACCGCTGCCGAACCGCGCAACTGGCGCTTGTTCTTGGTGGTTTTTTTGGTGAGGATGTGGCGTTTGAAAGCCTGGCCTCGCTTGATCGATCCGCTGCCGCGAACCTGAAAGCGCTTTGCAGCACTTTTCTTGGTCTTCATCTTGGGCATATCAATTCCTGTTACTTGATCTTGTACCCTGCAGGTGCCCTGAAAAGGGTGCTCGATCACACGATCCAGCCTGACTTTCAGTTCTTGTTAACCCCAGCGTACTTTTTGTACTGCTCTGCACTTATTCTTTTCTCCGCATAAGTATTGCGGGAAAGCCTTTGATTATATGACATATTTTAAGTTTTTGCAGATAAATGTGCCCTAGCCCTTGAATGCGTCTTAAAGTGACTTGAATCTATATTGAAAAGCCTCGGCAAAATGCTCTGCTTCGATGACCGTTCGGGCATCAAGATCCGCGATCGTACGTGCTACGCGACGAACACGCTGAATCGCGCGCGCAGAGAGGTAATACTTATCAATCAGGCAATCCAAGAGATTTTTAGCCTTTGTATCCATCGGGCAAAACCGATCAAGATGACCATCACTTAATCTGGCATTGAGCCCCCCTTGCCTTGCCCGTTGAACAACCCAAGCCTCATCGACGCGCGCACGCACTTGAAGGGAGGCTTCACCGAGAGGCAAATCCATCCATTTTTCTTTTTCCTGTGTCACATGGATATGTAAATCAATTCGGTCTAGCAAGGGACCGGAGACGCGTGACTGATAGGTTAATACTTGATCAGGGCGACACCGGCAAGCACGTTTAGGATGTCCACTCCAACCACAAGGGCATGGATTCATGGTCGCCAACAACTGAAAATCCGCTGGGTAGACGACTTTCAGATTGGCGCGGGCCAAAGCGATTTCATAGTTTTCAAGCGGTTCACGCAAGGCTTCGCGAACTTTACGATCAAACTCGGGAAGTTCGTCCAAAAACAATACACCGCGATGCGCCAGGGATACTTCGCCAGGCTTGGGCTTGATTCCGCCTCCAATTATGGCAGCGACCGAAGCAGTATGATGCGGCGCTCTAAAGGGACGAATCATACTCAGTGGACGTGTCACGCCCGCAAATGTCGCAATGGATGCTACCTCTAAAGACTGTGCCTCATTCAGAACAGGCAAAATACTAGGCAATCGCTTTGCCAACATGCTTTTTCCAACACCAGGTGTACCTGATAACAACATGCTGTGTCCCCCTGCGGCAGCGAGCTCGAGCGCTCGGCGCGCCATGAACTGACCACGCAACTCAGACAAGCAAGGCTGGCGAGGTGTCAGCTCGACAGTCTCTGAAGCGCCTGTCGCTCGCAGAGGGCAAGTACCCTCGAGATGGCCAACGACCTCGGACAACGTCCTTGCACCTAAAACCATGACACCCGGGACGCGAGCCGCATCCACAGCATCCTCTAGGGGCAATACGAGCGTCGCTTCAGGCTGAGAACGAGCAATAGACAAGGCAATGGCTAGCGCACCTTTCGTCGAGACAAGAGCACCTGTCAAGGATAATTCGCCTGCTAACACCAACTGCGCCAACGTCACCGAGCGATCTTGGGTAGAGTCCTCTTCTTTGCATTCTGGCGTCGCGACCTGGCCCGATACTAATAAAACGCCCAGCGCAATAGGCAAATCAAAACGACCTGATTCCTTGGGAATATCTGCGGGAGATAGATTGACAGTGAGGCGCCCTAGGGGGAACTCAAAACCACTGCTTTGAATGGCTGCGCGAACGCGTTCACGACTTTCACGCACCTCCGCATCTGCGAGGCCCACAATACAAAAGCTCGGAAGACCTCGAGCCAAGTGGACCTCAACGCGAACGGTCGGAGCATCTAAACCGAGCAAAGATCGGCTCAACAAAACTGCCAGAGACATGGTTTCACCCAAAGCCACTGAGTATGCGTTGAGAAAATCCTCAGCGTCAGGTTTTAGGATAGATCAGTCCACCCCGTAAAACTCTTATCAACTATTCGGCAGCTTCAAGCGCAGCCACACGACCTTCTAGAGCGTGGAGTTGGTGCTCAAGCGCCTCGATACGAACCTGTGCTCGACTCAGCAAGTCCGTCTGAACATCAAACTCCTCACGCGTCACGAGATCCATACGGTTAAAGGCCTGCCCCATAAAGGCTTTGACATTGCGTTCGATGTCGGCTGCAGGACTTTTTGCGATGAGTTCAGAAACATTTTTTTGGAACTCTTCCAACCAAGCTGTGGATTTCATCTTGAAACTCTCCTGTAACGAATATCGCTATTTTAAGTCTAGCCGACGGGATCTAGATAAAAGAACCCAACACTGCACCAGTCTGGTGCATCTTGAATCATGCCGCACCAGTTTCGCTCCTAGTAGGCATCAAACGGTGCTGTGTAACGGTGGATACGTTGATGAATCACTGCAAGCGTGGAGCTGGCACGCCTTTTGCTTTACCCCAGTACACCCTTAATCGAGGAAACATACATGAAGCTCATTATTGCCATTATTAAGCCATTCAAACTTGACGAGGTCAGAGTCGCCCTCTCAACGTTGGGCGTTCAGGGCCTCACCGTCACCGAGGTCAAAGGTTTCGGTCGACAAAAGGGGCATACGGAATTGTATCGGGGGGCGGAGTATGCCGTCGACTTTTTACCAAAATTGCGGGTCGAAGCCGCCGTTGCGGATCAACTTGTTGACCAAGCGATCGATGCCATTGAACAAGCCGCACGCACAGGAAAAATCGGCGACGGAAAAATCTTTATCGCCCCTCTTGAACAAGTCATCAGAATACGTACCGGCGAAACCGGCGAAGCCGCACTCTAATTTTTTGAATCAATGGAGCATTAAAAATGGATAAAGCCGATGTCGCATGGGTAGGCGTCTCAACCCTCTTGGTTCTACTCATGGTGGTACCAGGTCTCGCCTTGTTTTATGGCGGTTTAGTTCGCTCTAAGAACGTTCTCTCGGTATTGATGCAGGTCATGTGCACGTTCGCCGTTGCCGTGTTGCTTTGGTTCGCTTATGGTTACTCACTCACCTTCACGGAAGGCAATGCCTTTGTGGGCGGTTTTTCACGTTCATTCTTTGGAGGCATGTTTAATCCCGCAGATGGTCAGTATTCCATGACAGGCTCCATCCCGGAATTTTTATATGCAGCGTTTCAAGCCACCTTCGCGGGGATCACTTGCGCACTCATTGTTGGGGCGTTTGCAGAGCGTGCGCGTTTTTCAGCCGTTCTGGTCTTTACGGTACTGTGGTTCACCTTTGCTTACATCCCCATCGCACACATGATCTGGTTTGCCGGAGATGGAACCAAAGGCTTATTAGCGGCTAAAGGCGCCCTTGACTTTGCGGGTGGCACCGTTGTTCATATCAACGCAGGCATTGCAGCGTTAGTGGGCGCATTTGTCGTCGGCAAACGTCTTGGCTATGGCAAAGAAGCCATGCAGCCGCACAATCTGCCAATGACAATGATTGGTGCATCATTGCTGTGGGTAGGATGGTTTGGTTTTAACGCTGGCTCTTCACTTGCCGCCAACGAGATTGCCGCTCTAGCCCTAGTCAACACACTGATTGCCACTGTTGGTGCAATCATGGCTTGGGTCTTTACTGAATGGGCCATCAAAGGACGACCCTCGATGTTGGGCGCTGCTTCAGGAGCGATTGCTGGTCTTGTTGGCGTCACACCCGCTGCTGGTATGGTGGGTCCCGTCGGAGCACTCGTCATCGGTGTTGCCGCTGGTGTGATCTGCGTTTGGGGCGTCAACGGTCTTAAGCGCATGATGGGTGCGGATGATACGCTCGACGTATTTGGCATTCATGGTGTGGGCGGTATCGTCGGGGGCATACTCGTAGGGGTCTTTAATGCTAAGGCTTTCGGCGGACCAGGCCTTGACTCAATCAGCCTGATCGGCCCACAGTTGCTCGTTCAACTTGAAGGAATCGTGATTACGATTATTTGGTCTGGTGTCGTTGCTTTCCTTGCCTTTAAGATTGCAGACATGATGTGTGGCCTACGTGTCAGCGAAGACATGGAACGCGAAGGTCTCGACATCACAACCCATGGTGAGTCTGCATACCATCGTTAATAACGGGTAGGATCGTCGTTTAAAACAAATCGCCGACTGTGCACGTAACAGTCGGCGATTTACTTATAAAGGAACACTATTCAAGAACTGAAGGATCAATCGTGCATTGGCGATTGAGCGCGGTGGCAACCTGTTGACGCAGCGCGTTGGAATGCCCTTGTCTAATTTCACGTTTGACGTCCAACAGTTGCTGCGGATGCATCGAAAAATTCGTTAAACCCAGGCCAAGCAACAAGCGTGTGAGTTTAGGATCACCTGCCATCTCACCACATACAGCCACAGGAATACCCGCGCGCATACCAGCGTTTATTGTATTGGCGATCAATTTTAAAACGGCTGGATGCAAAGGATCATAGAGCGCAGAGACCTCGTTATCGGCTCGATCAATCGCCAGCGTGTATTGAATCAGATCGTTCGTTCCGATAGAGAGAAAATCCAAAGCATCGGCGAAAGGATCAATGGCGATCGCGGTCGCTGGTATTTCAACCATACAGCCGATTTGAATATTGTCCGAGTAAGATTGCCCTCTCGCATCGAGCTCTTTTTTGGCAGATTCTATGGCAGCTTTAGCGGCATTGACCTCGTGCATATGCGCGACCATCGGAATCAAAATACGGACAACACCATGCGCCGATGCACGCAAAATCGCTCTAAGTTGGGTGGCAAATAGGTCGGGATGCGCCAAGCAGTAACGTATCGCCCTGAGTCCTAGAGCGGGATTGGTTGCAACCGTAGCCTCACCATCCAAGGCCTTGTCGGCGCCAATATCGAGCGTACGAATCGTGACAGGCCGATTCTGCATTGCTTTGACGACTGAGGAATAGGCAAGATATTGCTCCTCTTCGGTAGGCAACTCCGTGCGACCAATAAATAAAAACTCACTTCGAAACAAACCGATACCCGTGGCACCATGCGCCAACGCCAAATCCACCTCATCTGGCAGTTCGATATTGGCTTCTAAAGAAATCGTAATACCATCGAGAGTCTCGGCGGGCACATCTTTTAGCGCCTCAAGCGTCAAACGATCCCCCAAGTATTGCTCTTGAAGGGCTTTATATTGCGCTAACGCGAGAGGTGAAGGATTAACAATTAAGGCACCCTGAACACCATCGAGGATGACCGTATCGCCATCGCGAAGAAGACTACGTGCATGACCTAACGCCACCACTGCGGGTACAGACATACTGCGGGCCACGATCGCCGTATGTGACGTTGCTCCACCAAGGTCTGTCGCAAAACCCGCAAAACGACCTCCGCGTAAACGAATCATGTCGGCAGGTGAAATGTCATGCGCAATGACGATCAAGGGTTCATCTGTTTCGCCAACGCGATCAAACGCACTTAATGCTCTTGTCCCCGATAAAACATGTAATACACGTTCAATCACTTGACGAACATCGGCGCCTCGCTCACGCAAATACTCGTCTTCCATCGCAGCGAATTGCTCACCGAGGGTTTGACCCTGTGTCGTGAGCGCCCACTCAGCGTTGTAATGTTTTTCGTGAATCAGATTCAGCGCCTCATCAGCGAGAAGCGGATCTGAGAGCAACATTCCGTGCACATTCAGAAGAGCCGCCAACTCACGCGGTGCATCTTCAGGCAGAGTTTGAGCAAGCTCCAACATTTCACTGCGTGTTGTTTCAAGCGCACGACGAAGCCGAAGCTGCTCAGCTTCTATTGACGCTAGAGGCACACGGTAATGCGCAACCTCAAGAGCGGCGGCACCCATGACGAGCGCACGACCAATCGCATACCCACGCGCAGCACCCTGCCCATACAGGCAAACCATCGGGGCAGGACGTGAATCGTCCGGTTGGCTATTCGCCTTCGCCAAATTTGTCATCAAACAACTTTTTAATAGCCTCAAGCGCCTGATCCGCATCACTGCCATTGGCTTGAACTTTGACAGGGGTACGGATACCAGCGGCGAGCATCATGACACCCATGATACTTTTCGCATTGACGCGTTGAGCGCCTTTTGAGATGAAAATTTCGCTGCTAAATTGGCCTGCAAGCTGGGTCAGCTTAGCTGCAGCGCGGGCATGCAAACCAAGTTTGTTAGACACGACGATATCGAGATCAGGCATATCAAAACTATAAAAGTGGGGTTAGCTCACGCACATGACATTAGTCTACACGCAACACAGCCTGCGTGGCGCCAGCAAGTGCTTTGTCCGTGACAACATCCAGTGCTGCGGTGCGATAAGTGATTGCTTTGAGTAACATGGAAGGATTGACCCCCCCAAGCACCCGACATGCAACCCCTCTCTCACGCACATAGGCTGAAGCCGTCGCTGCGATATTAGAGGGCGTGGCACCGGGCAAATCCGTCAAAACAAGGACACCATCGCCTTGATCAGCGGCAATCATCGCTTCAGCTAAACGAGGTGAGGATTCGGTGGCACATTCGCCAGATTGGATATCAAAAACCTGAATATTAGTTTCAGCGCCGAGTACATGCCTAGCGCAGGACTCCAAGGCCGATGCGAGAGGCACGTGAGCAACCACAAAAATGGCGATCATCGCTCTAAGCTGCCTGAGTAACCGCTTGTTCGAGGGCCTCGACAAAACGCGCCCCAACGTCAAAGCCCGTTTGCTCTGTAATTTCAACAAAGCACGTTGGACTCGTCACATTGATTTCAGTGACGTAGTCACCAATCACATCAAGCCCCACGAGTAATAGTCCCCTTTTACTCAGCTGTGGTGCGATTTCTCGTGCAATTTCCCAATCACGTTTGGAGAGAGGTTGGGCAACGCCACGACCACCAGCAGCCAAGTTTCCACGTGTTTCGCCTGCTAGAGGAATCCGAGCGAGACAAAAGGGAACGGGTTCACCACCAATCAGTAAAATGCGTTTATCTCCTTGAGTAATCTCGGGGATGTAACGCTGCGCCATGATCGACCGTTGTCCATCGTGCGTCAAGGACTCAAGAATGGCGTTTAGATTGGGTTCGTTGGCAGCAAGTTTAAATATACCGGTGCCACCCATCCCATCAAGGGGTTTGACAATCACATCGCTGTGCTCTTGATGAAACGCTTTGATGCGCGCCATGTCCCGAGTCACAAGCGTTGGCGTCGTAAACTTCGAAAACTCGGTAATCGCAAGCTTTTCCGGATGATTGCGAATCGCCGCACCGCTGTTGAAGATGCGCGCGCCTTGAGCTTGCGCATAGTCAAACATGTGCGTGATGTAGACGTACTCCATATCAAAGGGAGGGTCTTTGCGCATCAACACAGCAGAAAATGTACTCAGCGGCGTATCCATCGGAGCGCCTACCTCGGTCCACCAGTGATGCTCATGTAAGTCTGCACCTGCGACCAAGTTAATTTGCGTCGCGCGTGCGAGTACTTGACCCCGTTCGATGAAGACATCGCCTTGCAAGGCAACACTGAAGTGATGACCGCGGGCGACCATCGCCTGCATCATCGCCACAGAGCTGTCCTTGTAAGCGTTTAAACCCGGTAGCGGATCTAGGACAAACAATACATGCATGAGTTAAGCCGCAGCTTCTTTTGTAGGTGCCTTCTTACGTGGAGAAAGAACCATCACCATTTGACGACCTTCGAGCTTGGGCATCGCTTCAACGACGGCCATGTCGGTCAAGTCGTCGCGCACACGCTCTAAAACACGCATCCCGAGTTCTTGGTGAGCCATTTCACGACCACGGAAACGCAGCGTGACTTTGGCTTTATCACCCTCGTCGAGAAAACGCTTTAGGTTACGAAGCTTGACCTGATAGTCGCCTTCGTCGGTCGCAGGACGGAACTTCACCTCTTTGACCTGGATAATTTTTTGTTTGGATCTCGCCTCGGCTAGGCGCTTTTGTTCTTGGTATTTAAATTTGCCGTAATCCATCAAACGGCAGACTGGCGGATCAGCGTTAGGGGCGATCTCAACCAAATCAATCTCATTTTCCTCGGCCATGCGGATGGCGTCGAAAATTTTCACAATACCGAGCTGTTCGCCCTCTATGCCTAATAAACGCACCTCGGAAACTCGAATTTCACCATTGATGCGATGTGGTTTTTCTGTTGCGATGTTGACGACTCCTAGTAGTTAGGCCGACTGCGATGCAGACGAACCGGAATTGCGGCGTAATGCCACGTCTTCGTTTAGCAGTGAGGAAAACTGAGCTGCAGGCATCACACCAAGCTCTACCCCACCACGTCCACGTACTGCGACAGTCCCCGCTTGGCGCTCTTTTTCGCCGACCACCAAGATGTAAGGGACCTTTTGCAAACTGTGTTCACGAATTTTATAGGTAATTTTTTCGCTACGACAATCTGATTCTACTCTAAAGCCTTGTTTCTTCAGGCTTTGTGTGATTTCTGCCGCATAATCGGCCGTATGCTCCGAAATACAGCATACGACGGCTTGGACTGGGGCCAACCAAGCTGGCATCGCACCGGCATGATTTTCAATCAACATACCGATAAAACGCTCAAAAGAACCAAGAATGGCTCGATGAAGCATCACGGGCGCACGGCGCTGGTCAGTCGCATCCACAAACTCCGCACCAAGACGTTGCGGCATTGAGAAATCAACCTGAATCGTTCCGCACTGCCAATGACGACCGATTGCGTCTTTAAGCGTGTACTCAATCTTGGGACCATAAAAAGCGCCCTCACCTGGCGACACCTCAAACACACAACCCGTGCGTTTAAGGCTTTCCATCAGAGCCGTTTCTGCTTTGTCCCACACCTCATCGCTACCAATACGCTTTTCAGGTCGAGTCGCAACTTTATAAAGCACCTCGGTAAAGCCAAAATCAGAATAGACTTTTTGAAGCAAGGAAGTAAAGGCGGCACACTCATCCTGCAACTGATCCTCGGTGCAGAAAATATGACCATCATCTTGCGTAAAACCTCTCACGCGCATCATGCCATGCAGGGAACCTGAGGGCTCGTTGCGATGGCACTGACCAAATTCGCCATAACGCAGTGGCAAGTCACGATACGAATGCAAACTCGAATTGAAAATTTGGACATGTCCTGGACAGTTCATGGGCTTGAGGCCGTAGACACGATTTTCAGACTCGGTGGTAAACATATTTTCGCGATAGTTATCCCAGTGTCCGGTTTTTTTCCAGAGTGAAATATCGAGAATCTGTGGTGCCTTGACCTCCTGATACCCGTTGTCGCGATACACGGCTCGCATGTATTGCTCGACTTGTTGCCAAATCGCCCAGCCTTTGGGATGCCAGAAAATCAGGCCTGGACCTTCTTCTTGGAAATGGAACAAGTCGAGGTCGCGACCGATTTTGCGATGGTCACGACGCTCAGCTTCTTCGAGCATATGCAGATACGCATCCTGGTCTTCTTTGGTGGCCCAGGCGGTGCCATAAATACGCTGCAACATCTCGTTGTTGCTGTCGCCACGCCAATAGGCGCCCGCGACCTTCATGAGCTTGAATACTTTTAACTTGCCGGTGCTAGGCACGTGAGGGCCACGGCACAAGTCGATAAAGTCCCCTTCGCGATAAAGACTGATCGTTTCGTTACCAGGAATCGCACCGATAATCTCGGCCTTGTAAGCCTCGCCGATCCCTTTGAAAAAAGTAACGGCATCATCACGCAACCATTCCTCACGTGTGACAACCTCGTCCTTTTTGGCGAGCTCGGCCATTTTCTTTTCAATCGCAACCAAGTCCTCGGGGGTAAATGGGCGCTTGTAAGAAAAGTCGTAATAAAAACCGTTGTCGATCACAGGACCAATCGTGACCTGTGCATCGGGAAATAATGTTTTGACCGCATACGCCAGCAAATGTGCCGTGGAATGACGAATCAAATCCAGACCGTCTGCGTCTTTGGCAGTGATGATGGCAAGTTGCGTATCGTTTTCGATGCGATGCGTAGTGTCGACCAAACGGCTATCGGCACCCTGTGTGACACGACCTCCAAGCGCGGCACGTGCCAAACCCGCACCGATCGACTGAGCAACCTCAGCGACCGTCACCGGTCCTGGGTATTGACGCTGCGACCCGTCGGGGAGCGTAATTGAGAGCATCTATGCAAATCCTGTATCAAAGCGACAATTTGTAAGTTTACCATTTCGAGCACCTCCCAAAGGGGGCAATGATCCCTCGAAGAAGCGCATTAAAGCTAGAATCAGTGGAAATTAAACTCACACACCGCCTCACTCTTGAGCACAGCCCGCCACCTCTGCATACGTTATCACCCTGAGCTCATCGGATGGCTCCTGATCGGCATCCTCTTTTTAATGCCAATCACAGGTAATACACGCACCCCTGTCAAACACCCTCTTTCATGTCTGTCTGACGCATACCCTGACAAGCTTTTGCTTTCCTCAGAAAATCAATTGATTTCTAAGCAAACTGGGCAACACTATCCATATCAACCTGAAAAGAAATATAAAGACTTTCAAGACG
>JBILJA010000067.1:0-12954 GCA_044368775.1 Burkholderiaceae bacterium | reverse complement strand
CGCTGCCTGACCCAGAGATTGGACGTGTGTCAGAGACCTACCGCGCACCGCGTAATGATTCCGAAGACTTGCTTTGCAAGCTCTTTGCTGAAATCACGGGCGCTCAACAAGTCAGTATCGATGACGGGTTCTTTGCACTAGGTGGAGATAGTATTTCAGCGATTCGACTCGTAAGTCGAGTCCGAGTGCATGGCTATCAAATCAATGTTCGTGATATTTTCAAAAATCAAAGTCCCGCTTTACTTGCACCCATTCTCAGAGAGACTCAAACGGATGTGCAAAGTGAGGTCTGGGAAATCGAAGGTGACATTCCCGCACTCCCCATTTATCTAGAGTATCTCAGCATTAACAAGAAACTAGATAAGTTCAATCAAACGGTCGTTCTGCAAGTACCACAGTCTTTATCTTACGAAGCTGTTTGCCAAGCGTACATTGCGCTCTCCAAGCATCACGGCGCACTTCGTCTTCGTACAGAGGGTAATGGTCTACAAACAAAATTTGTTATTGATCCTGCCGACACAGCACAAAACGCAAAGATCGAAATTCTTGACCTCACAGCGCATGATCCCGCTCAAGCCGAGCTTGAGATACATCAGGCCATTGATACCTTGAGTGATCAGCTCAATCCTGAAATTCCAGGATCGATGAAAGCCGTTTTGTGGGTCAAAAGAAAACATGCTCCTACATTACTTGTCCTTACACTTCATCACTTTGTTGTTGATGGTGTTTCTTGGCGTATATTGCTCGACGATTTAAAAACACTCACGTCCAATCCAGTCGGATCCTTACCTGAAAGAACGATGTCTTTACGCGCTTGGGCACAAAGCTTGAGCGAAGAAGGTAGACTTGGAATGCGTCGTCATGAGGAGTCGCTATGGCTGTTGCAGGAGGAAGGTATCGATACCTTACCTCAGGATCATGCTATTGCATCAGACGCGAATACACAGCAGTCCGTCGTGACCATTCATGGGCAACTCAATAAAGCTCAAACAGACCAAGTGGTTCAATCGCAAGCCGTCTATCACGGTGGAATGAACGATATTTTGCTTGCGGCACTCGGGCTCGGTATTAAGCAATGGGGTCTTGACCAATATCAACAGACGCTCGGCGATTTTTTAATTGCACTCGAAGGTCATGGACGTGAAAACGATACCGATCTTTCACAAACAGTCGGCTGGTTGACTAGTATTTTTCCGCTCCGACTCGAAGTAGGCGATCTGAATCCACAGGATATAAAGAGTCCTGGCCATGCGATTCGCCGTATTAAGGACCGGCTGCGTTCGATGCCTGACAAAGGTCTTGGCTATGGCGTGCTGCGTTATTTGGATCAAACCAGCAAGATTGCGCAGTCCAATGTTGCACAACCGCAATTAGTCTTTAATTATCTAGGTCGCTCCGAGAAAAAAATCTCAAACGTCGACCAATGGAGCGTTGCAGAAGGCTATGCCAGCACCTCTCAGGACGCGCCAGATCGAAAGCGTCTACACCTCATCGACATCAATGCCAATATTGACGCCACGGGTTCACTGCAATTTAATTTAAATTTCTGTAGCGCAGCCTATTCAAAGGCGTCGATGGAGCGCCTGCTCCAAAGCTTTACGTTGAGCCTCAACGCGGTTGCGGAGCATTGCCTGCATCATCCACTTGAAAATACGCATACACCTTCCGACTATCCTTTGACTTCACTGAGCAAACATCACGGTCAACTTTTAGATCAACGTGTCCTAGATCAATTGGTGAAGCAATATCCAGACCTCGAGGATATTGTTCCGCTCACACCCTCGCAACAAGGCCTCGCGTTTGAAAGTATGGCCCGGGCTGTCGGGTCTGAAGATCCTTATCACATTCAAATTATTCTGATTGTTCAAGGAAAATTAGAAATACCCGCGATGCAACGGGCGTGGTCGCGTGTCATCAAAAGACATGCCATCCTACGTCTACGACTGGCTCCTTCGGAAATCGCGCCAGGACTTGGCATCATCGGTGGAGAGTTAACCGATGACCAGAAAATCGTAGATCTGCATGGCGATTATGCTGAGCGTCTCGATCAAATACAAAAAATTGACTTAGAAGAAAAATTTTCTTTTGAGCAAGCACCACTTGTGCGACTGAGAATTGGGGATCTCGGTCATCAAAAACATGCGCTTTTGATTTCTAAACATCACTTGATTCTTGACGGCTGGTCATTGCCCGTCCTGATGCGAGAACTTGCGCACATCTACGATTGTGATGTCCGTGGTTTACCAGAAATACTAAACCGACCATTCATATGGCAGGAGTATTTGAAATGGCTCGCCGCGCAAGATATTGAGGTCGCCCGACGCTATTGGAGTGCACATCTCAGCGAGCTGACTGAACCCAGTCGATTGCAGCTCTCAGCACCCAATACATCAACCTCTGGCACTGGAGCGCTTTACTTTAATTTTGACCAAGCCTTAAATGATCAGTTCGAGGCCTTTTCTAAGCAGCACGGTCTGACGCAGGCGAGCGTTCTCATGGGACTGTATGCGCTTGTGCTGGGCCGAACGAGCCAACTTTCTGACATCGTCATCGGCAGTGTGCACAATGGTCGTGCCAACAGCCTGAGTGGTATTGATCAAGCGATCGGTTTATTTATCGATACCTTGCCTCTTTTCATGCATTTGCCTGCGGGTGAGTCTCTTGTTCAGTGGCTCCTACAGCAACAAACGGCACAATCCGAGCAGGATGCGCACTCGCATATCGGACTCGCTGCGATACAAAGCTTAGCGGGATTCCCAGGGTCGTCCATTTTTGAAGCGCTTTTTGTTTTTGAAAACTTTCCAACCGATACCGCGACGATTCCTGTAGGGGATTTGAAAGTCCTTGAAAGCTTAGGGCATGATGGTACCAACTATCCTTTAGCGCTTGGTGCTATACCGGGCAACACGCTCTCTCTGCGCCTGACCTATGACTTAATGCGTATTAAGGCTTCAGATGCACAGCATCTTTTAGACTGTCTTTGCTACTTAATTCAATCATTGCCCCGCATTGCGCATACCCCGCTTGCCGCGATTGCATTACTCGAGGCGCCCGAAGAACAACAGCTCATCAACCAGTCCAAGGGAAGCGTGATCCCTGCGGATGCGTCTATCGCCGACCTGACCGCACTTTTCGCTCAACAAGTCTCTGTTCAACCAGATCTTCCAGCGTTAATGACTCAGGATCAGCAGCATGTGATGACGCTCAGTTACGCTGAACTCGATGCGCGCACAAATCAGTTAGCGCGACACCTCATTAACGAAGGTATCGGTCCTGGTCAAATCATTGCCTTGCTGTTAGAGCGCTCTGAGGCGTTGCTCGTGTCCACCTTAGCCGTCCTGAAGACTGGCGCGGCATACCTCCCTCTCGACCCCGGCTATCCCCCAGCCAGGCTCGAGTACATCCTAAAAGATAGCAAAGTGCAATGTGTCATTAGTAATAACGCACTGTACGACGCATTGCAAAGTTCGATCGAGTCTGAACTTCCAGAGTTGTTGGATTTTGAAGATCCAATCCTCGAAATTCGACTATCGATGCAACTTGAAACCGCCATCCAAGATCACGATCGAATCGCCCCACTCCACCCTCAATCACTGGCTTATTTGATCTACACCTCTGGCTCAACAGGTCAACCCAAAGCCGTGGGTATTTCTCATCTATCTGCGGTCAATCTCGCGCAAGCACAGCTCAGTATTTTTAAACTGGATCATACAGACAGAGTTTTACAGTTTGCTTCTCAAGCCTTTGACGCAAGTGTTTGGGAAATGCTGCTTGCCTTTGGCTCGGGCGCTGCTTTGGTGATTCCTGAGCAATCCACCCGCACAGATGCGGCTGCTCGACTTGCCCTTGATCTTCAGACTTTTGGTGTGACGCATGCAACACTGCCTCCGGTATTGGTTGCAGCCTTAGATATCGAGGTCCTGAAATCTCTCAACACACTCGTGGTTGCGGGCGAGGCATGCTCGCCTGAGATTGTTGCTCGCTTTGCAAGCCATTTAAAGATGTTCAATGCTTATGGTCCGACGGAAACTACCGTCTGCGCGACCATCAGTCCAGCATTGAACCCAGAGATCGATGCTTTTCCAGGCGCAGGACCCGTCACGATTGGTCAGCCGCTTGCCAATATGCAAGTCTTCCTGCTTGACCCCTCCCTGCAACCCGTTCAAAACGGCATGCAAGGCGAACTATACGTCGCTGGAACGGGTCTAGCACGAGGCTATATCGGCCGACCAGGTTTAACGGCCGAGCGTTTTGTGGCATGTCCTTTTGGTGAACCAGGGATGCGCATGTATCGAACAGGCGATATGGCGCGTCGACGAGACGATGGTGCGATCGAGTTTATTGGGCGCAAGGATGATCAGGTCAAAATCCATGGATACCGTATCGAGCTCGGAGAAATCGAGTCCGCGATTCGTGCCTTAGATAGCTCTCTCACCCAAGTTGCCGTCATCGCGCGTGAAATGGGCGCAGATCAAAAACTCGTCGCTTATATCGTTCAAACTGAAGATCAACCCACGGTTGAGATTGAAGCCTTAAAACAAGGACTCGCTGCGACGCTTCCAGAATATATGGTGCCAAATTATTTTGTCACCATCTCTGAATTGCCCTTTACACCGAATGGAAAACTAGATCGCCGCACCCTTCCCGCACCCTCGCAGCAAACTGGATCAAGCACCAAAAAATCAGCAAGTTCTAAAGAGGAGCAGATCTTATGCGAGATCTTCGAGACGCTCACTAATCACAAAAACATCGGCGTCGATGATCATTTCTTCGCCCTCGGTGGAGACAGTATCTCGGTGATCCGCTTGGTCAGTCTTGCTCGCGCAAAAGGCTTGTTATTGACTGTTAGAGACGTCTTTACGCATCAGTCACCTGAAGCATTGGCCGCCATTGCCCAACCCGTCGAACAAGCCAGCACACAGATTGTTTGGCAAGAAAATGGTGTTGTCCCTGCGTTACCGGTCTTTCAGGCCTTTTGGGAGCAAAAAGGCTCACTCAAACACTTTAACCAAGCTGTTTTATTGGATGCACCCGCTCATGTGAGTGCTTCCATGGTCAAGCAGGCTTTAGAACAAATACGGGCGTATCACGGCGCGCTTCGACTCCGTTGCGAACCGGTCAATCACGGCCATCAACTCGTGATCGATGAAGTCGACAAGCTGCCACCCATCGCTTTCTTTGAATTGGACCTGAGTGCCCAAGAACCTGTTCAGGCTCGACAACAACTCATAGAAAAATTTCTCAGTCTGAGTGACGATCTCGATCCCGCTCAGCCTGGCGCGCTGATGGTTGGGCTCTGGATCACTCAAGCTGACGGATCGCACCAACTTGCGCTTGTCATTCATCACTATGCTGTGGATGGTGTTTCCTGGCGTGTGCTCATTGATGATCTTCAGGCTCTGACAAGCCCAGAGATCAAGGCGTTGCCAGCGCCAAGCATGTCATTGCGCGCCTGGGCGGAAACCCTCGCATCACAGGGATTACAAGGCTCCCGTCGAGACGAAGAAGCCTTTTGGCTTGAGCAAATTCAAAGCGTCTCCCCGCTGCCTGTCAAGGCGCACTTTGACAAAGATCTCAATACCGTTGGCGCCTCCGAGACTTATCACTGCACCCTCAGTTTGAAGGACACCGAAAGGCTCGTCTCTGCACCCTCCATCTATCAAGGTGGTATCAATGATCTTTTCCTGGCGGCACTCGGTTTTTCAATTGCACAGTGGTCTGAGAGCCGCTTTCAGCATCCTGTAGGCAATGTGGTCGTGCATCTCGAAGGCCACGGTCGAGAGCTCGACGCGGAGTTGTCCAGGACTGTCGGATGGCTCACGACCGTATTTCCGGTTAGCGTAAAAATCGATGATCTGAATGCACAACACTCCAATGACTTAGGCATTGCGATACAGCGCGTTAAAGAGATCCTTCGTGGCATGGCCGACAAGGGTCTCGGA
This sequence comes from Burkholderiaceae bacterium, assembly GCA_044368775.1. Taxonomy (GTDB): domain Bacteria; phylum Pseudomonadota; class Gammaproteobacteria; order Burkholderiales; family Burkholderiaceae_B; genus Zwartia. The sequence continues at coordinate 7,012 of JBILJA010000067.1, read as the reverse complement.
TATGGGATTTTGAAATATCTCGATCCGAATAGTCAACTTTCGCACATGCCTTCCCCAGGAATAGAGATCGGCTTCAATTACCTCGGGCGATTCGAACAATCAAACGTCAATGCACGTCATTGGAACATGGCTGAAGGTGGACTGATTGGTGCTAAAGACGATCCAAATCGTCAGCGCATGCATGTTCTTGACTTCAACACAGCCATCAATCCCTCCGGTTGTTTAACGATTTCCATCACCTTTAGTACTCTCGCACATGACTTGAGCGACGTTGAGGACTTAGCAAAACGATTTCAAGAGCGACTGGTCGCGCTAAGCGACCACTGCTTGAATGCCCCCCTCGTCCATCGTCACACTTTGTCTGATTTTAAATTTCTCCATCAAAATCCGGACTTTGCAAGCCATATCGATCAAGGCATGCTCAATGCGATCGGAGATCTCTATCCTGATTTTGAAGATATTGTGCCTCTTACCCCTCTTCAACAAGGATTGGCTTTTGAAAGCTTGTCCTTAGAGGATAACGAAAAAGATCCGTATCACGTTCATCTATTACTGACTTTTACCGGACAGTTCGACAGTCATGCCATGCAAAGAGCTTGGCGCGCACTTGTTAAGCGACATATTGTGATGCGACTTGCCGTTGCGCCTGCTTGGTTACCCGCAGGCTTAGGCATTGTCTTGCATCAAGATACCATCGACTATCAAACCCTTGAATTAACAGGTCGTCCAGAGGAACGGATTCAGAAAATTAAAGAGATCGACTTTCAACGTCGATACGATCTCGCTCAAGGTCCGCTGATCAGGTTTTATGAGGCACCCTTAGGGCCCCATGAATGGGCAGTATTGATCTCTAACCATCATCTTATTTTGGATGGTTGGTCTCTCCCTATTCTCACCTCCGAACTCGCTCAATTGTATGAAGCCGAATGTGCGCAAGTCGCCATCGCTCTTGATACGCCGTTTGAATGGAGAAATCATCTCCAATGGCTTGCAGACCAAGATTTCGTCAGTGCGCGTGACTACTGGAAAAAATATCTGGGTGAACTGACAAGCCCTAATCGATTGGATCTACCCATCCCAAAAGATATAAAAATGGGGATGGCAAACATCGAGTTGGCCCTTGATGAAAGCACCTCACACACGCTTGAAATCGTCTCTCGACAACAGGGTGTGACGCAAGCTTCACTATTACAAGGACTCTTCGCACTGGTTTTAGCGCGCAGAAGTAAACTCGACGAAATTGTGATTGGAAGTGTTCGCAATGGACGTACAAGTCCGCTCGCACGCATTGATCGAGGCACCGGTCTTTTCATCAATACCTTGCCCATGTTTACCACCCTGCATCCGGGTCAAACACTCATTGAATGGGTTCGCGAACAGCAAATCGCGATGGCGGATCAAGATACCTATGGACATATTGGCCTAAGAGAGATCCAGCACATTGTCGGCATGACGGGCACGCCACTCTTTGAAGCCATGTTTGTCTTCGAAAACTACCCCGTTGAACAGTCTGTTCAAAAAATCGGACAACTGACTCTCACACATGCTCAAAGTGAGGATGGCAATCATTATCCAATCGGGCTGTCTGCACTCACTGGCGAAGTTTTGACCTTACGCCTAGGGTTTGATCAGACAAAACTGGATCTCAGTCAGGCACAAGAAATTTTGGAGCAAGTCACACGATTAATCCGCAATTTGCCCGACATCATAGAGCTGTCCCTCGCTGCTATTCCACTGGTTGATGTCTCTGACCGCAAAGCCTTGCTTGAAAGTGGCGCAGGAAAAAATGTTCTTGTCGAGCCCTCCATCTTGTCAATATTGGATATTTTTGACAAACAATTTGCTTTCTCTGCTGACAAGCTGGCATTGTCAAGTGAAGATCCGTCTACGTCAGTCAACTTGACTTTTGGCGAACTCAACGCCCGCGCGAATCAACTGGCTAGGCATTTGATTTCTCGAGGCGTGGGACCCGATGACATTGTAGGTATCATGCTTGACCCATCGGCAGAACTTGTCGTGTCATTATTGGGCGTCATGCGTGCAGGCGCTGCATACTTACCGCTCGCGACAGACTATCCTACACAGCGCTTGGCTTACATGCTGCACGATAGCCAAGCCAAGCAATTTATCAGTACCGCATCGATCGCCCAAGCCTTTCAACAATCAGGGAATCAATCGATTCCCGACATGCTCGATCTATCAGATCCTGCCATCATCGAGACACTCGATACCTATGCGGTGACGGCTGTGGTCGATCGTGAAAGGAAATCGCCATTACGCGCTGAGAATTTAGCCTATCTTATTTACACTTCGGGCAGTACTGGTTTGCCAAAGGGTGTCGCACTCTCACACTCTGGCTTGGTCAATTATGTCTCGTGGGCGATGGATGCGTACAAGCTCGACACTGGAAATGGCGCACCCATCAATACCTCGATCGCCTTTGACGCAACCATCACCAGTTTATGGCTTCCTTTGATATCCGGTAAAACGGTTCACTTTTTAGACAAAAACAATCAAATTGAAGCCTTGGCCGAAAGTCTACAAAGCCATCAAGATTATTCACTCGTTAAATTGACGCCTGTCCATCTTGATGCGTTGCGCCATTTATTACCCTCTGAAACCTTAGCCAATCAAACACACTCCTATGTGATTGGCGGCGAACAGTTAACCGCTGCTGCGGTTGAGTTTTGGCGGAAATATGCTCCTGGCACAAGATTGATTAACGAGTATGGTCCGACTGAGGCGGTCGTGGGTTGCTGCGTATACGAAGTCAGCGAACAGACCTCACGAGACGGTGTCATTCCAATCGGCATGCCTATTTGGAATACCCAACTCTATCTTTTAGATCCACATTTAGATCTTGTTTCAGATGAAACTGTTGGAGAGCTTTATATCGGTGGCTCGGGATTGGCGCGAGGATATTTGGGACGCCCTGGACTGACCTCAGAACGCTTCATTGCCTGCCCGTTTGGTGAACCAGGCGCACGCATGTACCGTACCGGTGATTTGGCCAGACGACGTGAAGATGGCGTGCTTGTCTATCTGGGTCGCGTAGATGACCAAGTCAAAATTCGAGGCTATCGCATCGAGCTTGGCGAAATCGAAACAGCGCTCCTGAATCATATCGATGATTTGGCGCATGCCGTCGTGATCACAAAAAAGATGGCGGAAGATTTGCGACTGGTCGCCTATCTCGTGCCGATCACAGATAAAAAACCCGTGGATCCCGCAACGATCAAAACAGTGCTCGGGCAATATCTGCCTGAGCACATGATACCCACTACTTTTATCACGATCGATGCCTTGCCTTTAACACCCAATGGCAAACTCGACCGAAGCAAACTTCCAGAGCCGATTCCAGAGCATACGCTCAAGACCTTGGTTGAACCAAAAAATGAACGAGAAAGAATTTTTTGTACGCTCTTTGAAAGTCTGACTGGATGCGACCACGTCAATCCTGACGATAGTTTTTTTGCGATCGGTGGCGATAGTATTCTTTCCATCCGCTTAGTGAGTCGCGCACGCTCACAGCATCTGATTATTTCAGTCAAAGATATCTTTAAATTTCAGACGCCTGCTGAATTAGCACATATCGCGCGCTCAGCGAATCAAGAAAGTGCAGCGCCTACATGGCCTGAGGATGGACAGTTCATCCCACTTCCCATCTATCATGATTTTATCGATGCGGGTGGTTCGCTGAAGCGCTTTAATCAAACCGCTTGTTTAATCGCACCGCCTGCGGTCAGCTTTGAACAGGTTGGGGTCTATCTTCAAACGCTGATGGCGCGTCATGCCGCACTTCGCATGCGAACCGTTCAACATGAAGAAAAATTAGAATTCTTGATTGACCCCTGGTCAAACCAAAAACCATCCCTCAAGCTTCTTGATCTGACCCACCTTGAGGACCAGCACACTGAACGTGCGCTGACTGAGGCCATCCATGACTTAAGCATGACGCTCTCACCCGAGCATGGCCAAATGGTGTCTGCACTTTGGGTATGCCGACAGGCGCATCCCCCGATGCTGGTGTTGACCATTCATCATTATTCGATTGATGGCGTCTCTTGGAGGATTTTGATCGAAGATCTCAATGATCTTTTATCCGCGCAAACACAAGGCGCAGCCCCTAAGACCATGTCATTTATCGCATGGTGTCATTTTATTTCTCAGCAAGGCTTGACGGGTCAGCGTCGTCGCGAAGAACCTCTTTGGCTATCACAGGTTCAGCATATCCAGCCGTTGCCAACGACTTTTATGACAGACAAGACAGACACCTTAGAACATGCCGCACATGTTTCAGGGAAATTGACACGGGAAATCACGACACAACTTTTACGCGTCCCCGACATTTATTTCGGTGGCATCAATGATGTGTTGCTGGCGGCATTAGGCCTGACACTCTCTCAATGGTCCTGGGATGAATTTGAAAATGATTTAGGTGATCCTGTCATCATGCTCGAAGGTCACGGGCGCGAAGGTGACCAAGATGTTTCAAAAACAGTGGGTTGGTTTACGACGTCCTTTCCATTGCGCTTAAAGGTTGCCGATCTTTTAAACCCCTTGACGCCAGAATCAATGGGCCGCGCGATTCAGCGCGTCAAAGAAAGCTTGCATGCACTGCCTGATAAAGGTATGGGCTATGGAATATTGCGTCACTTAGACGCAGAAAGCAGTCTTAACCAAGCCGCTGCATGTCCGCCACAAGTCTTATTCAATTATCTAGGTCGATTTGAACAATCAAAGATTCAAGCCGGTCAATGGAGCCTCGCCGAAAATGGTTTAACGAGTTCAGGGGATTCAGCGGATCGCCCACGACTGTACGCGCTCGAAATCAATGCCATGATCAATCACGAAGGGGCGTTTGTCTTTGGCGTGAGCTATTCAACGCTCTTGCATAGCGAGAAAATCATGACTCAATTCGCCAAGCGATTTGAGACCATGCTTGAGCTCATCACCGCACAATCTTTGACAAATCCTTTGAGGATATGTCATACGCCTTCAGACTTTACTAGCATCCCGTTGGATAAAGCATTCAAACCGCGTCTTGATCAGCAGCAACTCGATACGTTGTTGAATTTGTATCCCGATGTCGAAGACATTATTCCGTTAACGGCGCTCCAACAGGGACTTGCTTATGAAAGCTCGGCGCTTGAGCCTGCTGCCCGTGACCCCTATCATGTCCAGATTATTTTGACGCTACATGGAAAAATTCATCCAGAAGCGATGTGGCGTGCGTGGACCACGCTCACTGCGCGACACAGCATCCTACGTCTAGCGATGGTGCCCGCTGCCGTCGCGCCAGGCTTTGGGGTCATTCGTCGCACCACAGGCCTTGGTATGGAATCCGTCACCTTGACGGGCTCACCCTCAGAAAGAAAAGCAGCATTGCTACAACATGACCTCTCACAGCCCTTTTCACTTGAAACAGGTCCACTCGCGAGAATGTATCTATGCGAGCTTGACGCGCATTCCCATGCCCTCCTGTTGAGCAATCATCATCTCATTTTGGACGGATGGTCCAGCGCGATCTTGGGCAATGAGTTGTCAGCGTTGTATGAGGCTGAGCGCACAGGCTCTAGGGTTGAACTAGAAGAGCCTTTTAACTGGCAAGATCATCTGCAATGGGTGGCCTCGCAAGATCATGATAGAGCCTGCGCCTATTGGAAAAATCATCTCTCGGAACTCACTGAGCCCAGCAGAATTGAGTTTCCGCCACCTAGCAAACCCACTCAAGGAATGGGTGAAGTTCAACGCACGTTGAGCCCTGCGCTTTCTGAGCATTTGAATCAAGTCGCGCGCGAACTGATGGTGACACAAGCCACCCTCTTTCAAGGCATGTTCGCACTCTTGTTGGGCAAAATGAACGGACTTGATGAAATAGTCCTTGGCTGCGTCAGACATGGCCGCTCAAGCATGCTTGCGGGGATCGATCGCGCGCTGGGTTTATTTATCAACACCCTTCCTTTTTATCATCACATGAGGCCAGGGACGCTGCTCGCAGATTGGTTACGCGCGCAACAATCTGAGCTTGTCGAACAAGAGGCTTTCGAGCATCTTGGACTGACAGAGATTCAAGCATTATCAGGATTCTCTTCTGAATCGCTCTTTGACGCCTTATTTGTTTTTGAAAATTATCCAGTCAATACCGTTAAAGATGCAGCGGGCGAACTTGTCGTCAGTCATGCTCAAGCGATTGATGGCAATCACTACCCTATTGCGCTTTCTGTTGTTCCGGGCGAATCCATTTTGCTGCGCTTGACCTACGATCAGTCACGTCTTGATCATCCTTATGCGCAGGAGTTAGTGCGCCGCTTACAAGCGATGCTCGAAGAGCTTCCTTCTTTCATCCATTCAGACTTAACAGCATTGCCTCTGACGACAGGGATTGAGCGCGAAGAAATCCTCGAGCGATCAAGTGGACCTGTGACAACTGACCGACACGCGCAGCCCAATCTTGTGGACTTATTAAGCGCGCAAGCACTCAACACACCAGAGCGAATCGCGCTTTCTTATGTCGAGGCCAATGTTGATCGTGAAATGAGCTATGGCTCACTTGATCTGACCACCAATCGTCTGGCGCGACATTTTATTGCGCAAGGCATTGGGCCTGATCAAGTTGTGGCCATCATGTTGGATCGGTCCCCGGAATTGATCCTCGCGATTCTGGCGGTGCTGAAAGCTGGAGGCTCTTATCTGCCGCTTGACTCAAGTTACCCGAACGATAGACTGAACTACATGCTTGAGAATTCTAAAGCAGCGTTCCTTATTTCCACCGAGACCCTTCTGATTGATTCACTAGACCCGGAGATGCTTGAGAATCGCCACGTGACCATGATTTCCAAGGCATTGGAGACTGAACACTTAGCGCAATACTCAGCGTCGCCCGTGATCGATGCGGATCGTCATCGCCCGCTCCGTTTAGATGATCTCGCTTATGTCATTTACACGTCGGGCAGCACGGGCCGTCCGAAAGGCGTTGGATTTGTTCATGGTGCACTGTCCAACCTGATTC
>JBILJA010000193.1:0-3937 GCA_044368775.1 Burkholderiaceae bacterium | reverse complement strand
CGCCGCCTACGACCGCGACATGGCTGACCTGACGGGCTTTATGACTTGGATGTCAGAGCCTATCCAACAAAAACGCAAGCAGGTCGGCGTTTGGGTATTGCTGTTCCTCGGTATCTTTTTTGTTATTGCCTGGCGCCTGAACGCTTCGTTCTGGAAGCACGTCAAGTAATTGATTTTATTGCGGCCAGCGTCTGCTCGACGTAGACGCTGGCTTTTTGCTTTTATTACCTGCATTAATTTTTAGGACGGAAATCCATCATGATGGTCCTTTACTCCGGCACCACCTGCCCTTTCTCACATCGCTGCCGCTTTGTGTTGTTCGAAAAGGGCATGGATTTTGAAATCCGTGACATCGACTTGTTCAACAAGCCCGAAGATATCTCTGTCATGAATCCCTACGGGCAAGTTCCCATCTTGGTTGAGCGTGACCTGATTCTGTATGAATCAAACATCATCAACGAGTACATTGATGAGCGCTTTCCTCATCCCCAGTTGATGCCAGCTGATCCTGTGATGCGAGCGCGCACGCGTCTGTTTTTGTATAACTTCGAAAAAGAGCTGTTTATTCACGTCGCAGCACTCGAAGACCGTGCCATCCGTGGTGACGAAAAGCGTCTAAACATTTCAAGAGCTGCCGTACGTGATCGTTTGTCACAACTTGCGCCGTTAATGCTCAAAAATAAGTACATGCTGGGTGAAGAGTTTTCAATGCTCGATGTCGCGATGGCACCCCTCCTTTGGCGCCTTGACCACTACGGTATCGAGCTACCCAAAACTGCAGCACCTATCCAGAAATACGGCGAGCGTATTTTTTCACGGCCCGCTTATATCGAAGCACTGACCCCCTCAGAAAAGGTCATGCGCCGTTAAGCGCTGCCACCATGGCTGAAACCTCGACCAAACCGTACATGCTTCGTGCTTTGCACGAATGGTGTACGGATAATGGCTACACCCCACAGATTGTTGTGCAAGTTGATGCCAACACTCTGGTACCGCTTGCCCATGTTCGAGATGGTCAAATCACGCTAAATATTGGCGCGTTGGCGACTAACCGACTTGTCATTGGTAACGAAGCCATTGAGTTTCAAGCGCGCTTCAATGGCATGACCGAGCATTTGTATGTTCCGATCGCAGCAGTCAGCGCAATCTTTGCCCGTGAAACCGGGGCAGGTATGGGGTTTGAAGTCGAGGCTTCTATGCCTTCAGAGCCCACCGCGAACATCGACTCTCAAGGCTTGTCAGACATAGGTCTTTTGCCTGAACCAGACGCTCAACAGCCCACTGATAAGACGCGTCCAAAACTTTCTATCGTCAAATAATTGAAGGCTCAAGAACGTTTTCAACAAATCATTTATAATTCCGTCCGTTGTTAAAGTTTTGGGTCTAAAGCCCGATTGCCGGAGTAGCTCAGTTGGTAGAGCAGCTCACTTGTAATGAGAAGGTCGAGGGTTCGATTCCTTTCTCCGGCACCATGATTAAAAAAAAGCTGTCAGGATATCCTGACAGCTTTTTTCATTTAGGCTTTATCTGATATGGCGATACGACTTAAGCCAAACTATCCGCCCAGATATTTTTTGCCCAACCCCATGCATATGTTCCCTCAAGCGCTGTAGGTGCAGGGGACAATCCACCTGATCCAGGAACCGTCTTAAAGGTCTTTTCTGCTGGCACGTATTGGTGAACGCTGGCGACGTGAACGACGTCCGTTGCATTGACAAAGCTGTAACACGTGTTGGTCAACACCGGCTGTGGATTAACCGCAAAACCACTCAACTCAGCGATGATCGCTGCTGCAGTGACCTTCGCATGTTGATTCGCCATATGGCCAGACTTAGGCATTAAAGGAGCGACTTGTATCGAGTCACCAATAATATGAACGTCTTTTGCCACCACAGATTCGAAATTCAAGAAGTTCACGTTCGACCATCTGGCATTCGCATCCGCTAGACCTGCTTTCACAATCAAGTCACCGGCACGCATGGGTGGCAAGATATTCAACACATCAGCCTTGACGTCTTCTTGCACTTCAAATTTGATCGTGCGCGTTTTGGCATCAACAGCTGTCACATTGTGCTCGGGGGTATATTGAATCATACCGGGATAGAGCTTGGCCCATGCTTCCTTAAACAGCTTGCCCTTTGAGATCACATCTTGGTTTGCATCAAATACCAAGACTTTCGATTTTGGCTTGTGTTTCTGAAGATAATTGGCGACCTGGCACACCCGCTCATAGGGTCCTGGAGGGCAGCGATAAGGCGCCAGTGGGATACTTAATGCATACACACCACCATCACGCATCTCTGCAATCTGCTTGTGCAGGGCTGTCGTCTCGGCGCCCGCTTTCCATGCCTGGAGTGTCACACCCGCTTTGTTTGCCGCCTCGAGACCCTCGATCTTGTCCATCATCAGACCGATACCAGGCGATAAGACAAGTTTGTCGTATTTGACAGTTTGACCTGAAGCAAGCTGAACTGTTTTCTTTTGACGATCGATACTCGCGACCATGTCTTTCACCATTTTCACGCCATGATTTTTTGCAAGGCCTGCATAGGGAACTGAAAGAGCGCTGAGCTGTTGTGAGCCACCCACCACCAGATTGGAGAGCGGGCAAGAAATAAATTCAGGATTTGGTTCAATGAGCGTGACTTGCGCTGTGTTGTTTGACATCATGCGCAAATATTTTGCGGCTGTCGCTCCACCATAGCCAGCGCCCACAACGACGATTTGTGCAGACTTCAGCGAGCTGGCTTGCGCTTGACCATTTAACCCAAATGCCAAACCGGCGACTGCTGCGCTTTGTCCAAGAAAATGACGACGATTCATAATATTGCCCCTTTAGTTTTTCTTGCCAAGAACGCTAGCAATCGTTTTGAGTTGTTCGTCGGTATACCCTTTAGCAAGTTGATGCATGATGGTCCCCGTTCTCTTGCCCGTTTTATAGGCCATCAGCAGTTCGTACATGACGGACTCAGGCAGATGATTGATCATGGGTACCGTCACTCCGGGTACGCTCACACCATTGGTACCATGGCAGTTTGCACAAGTCGCGGCAAGACTTTGGTTATATAAACGCTGTGCTTGTATGTCTTGCGCTTGAGCGGTGCCACCTGTTGTCAGACCGACAAGCCCTGACAGCATGAGCGCCGTTGTAGCGAGAGTTTTACGCATCGAATTTCTCCTCGTTAGATATTGAACTTTTGTTGCTATCGTCTCTGTTTAAGAGTCTTATTGGCAATCAAGGTTTACCCTTGCGGTTTTATATCCTTTATTGCCCTTTTCTTCTCTTTTTTACTCATCTGGTCTGTCAGTCTATCTCAGACACCATGTTGTGCAAACCAACTTAAGCATTTAGCCCAGCCATCTTTGGCCGGACCAGCCTGATAGGTGGCACGGTAATCCGCATGAAAGGCATGTGGCGCATCAGGATAAATCTCAAACCGACTCGCTGCTGCTGCTTTATTACCTGTCGCTGCCGCGAGTGCTATTTTCATTTGATCAACGGTTTCTAAACTTATCCCTGTATCTTTACCCCCATATAGTCCGAGCACGGGGGCTTTGAGTTGCGCGGCTATATCAACTGGGTGCATAGGGAAATTTTCACTTTTTTCCCCAACGAGACGACCATACCATGCTACGCCCGCCTTGACCTGCGGGATGTACGCACTTGCGAGCCATGTGATGCGACCCCCCCAGCAAAATCCCGTGACGCCCACTCTGTTGATATCTCCACCACGACTACCCGCCCACTTTAACGCCACTTCAATATCCGCCATCACTTGCTTGTCTGGCGTCTTTAACACGATTTGTGACATGATTTCAGCCATTGTGCCAAGCGCAGTCGGATCTCCTGCCCTAGTGAAAAACTCTGGGGCGATGGCGAGATAACCTTGTTTGGCAAAACGTCGTGCAATATCTGCAATATGCTCATGCACTCCAA
>JBILJA010000066.1:0-12983 GCA_044368775.1 Burkholderiaceae bacterium | reverse complement strand
ATTCATGAGTACACTCCCACCATGCGAAACCTCAATGCTCTACTCGTTTTTGTCAAAGTTGCTGAGACACGCAGCTTTACGCTGGCGGCGCAACGACTTGGTCTGACTTCGTCGGCGATCAGCAAATCCATTGCCCGTCTTGAACAAGAACTTGGCGTCAAACTTCTCACCCGTTCTACGCGACTGGTCAGCTTGACGGGAGAAGGGGCAAGTTTTTTTGAACGTTGTAGACAGATTCTGACGGAAATCGAAGATGCTGAGACAGCTGTGACCGCTGCCACGGCGACACCCAAAGGCCGCTTACGGCTTCAGATGCCTGTTGGATTCGGTCGCCGCGTGATCGTACCCAAAATGTGGGAGTTCACACAGCGATTCCCTGAGCTTAGTGTTGACATTGAATTGAGTGATCGGCTCGTGGATTTGACCTACGAGGCAGTCGATGCCGTTGTCCATATCGGTCCTGTCAAAGACGATCGGGTGGTCTCGCACAGGCTCTGCAATCTTAGTTTTGCTGCCTATGCTTCACCAGAATATTTAGCCAAAAACGGTACACCTCAATCACCCGATGAACTCGATCAGCATCAGTGCTTGGCGTATCTTTTACCCTTGACCGGCGATCATCGCGAGTGGCGATTCACTAAAAATGGTCAAGACCATTCTAGAGTTGTATCAGGTGCGCTCAATATTAATAATGCTGAATCGCTGATCGAGGCTGCAGTTGCCGGCGCAGGTATTGTGATGGTGAGCGACTTTATCGCGGGCAATGCGATGCGTTCGGGAAAAATCCAACGCATCCTGTCCGACTATGTTGTCGCAGGACCTGAAGTATCCGTCCTTCACCTGCCGCGTAGTACGTTGGCGGCAAAAGTAAGAGTGCTGGTCGACTATTTGAAAAGCATCATCGAAGATATTGACCCACAAGCCCTCAGCAAAACAGAGCATTGAATTAAAACAATACAACTAAACACGAAAAGCATTCAGATTCATCTATAAAAGAGACACTGTGCCCATGACAAATCCCTCGTCCATTTCACAAGCAAAGTCTGTAGCCTGCCTCAACATTCTGTCGACCATGGCCTTGCGTAACGCCTTGAAAGAACTCCTCCCTGCTTTTACAGCGGCCTCCGGGATTCAGATCAAGATTGAGTATGGTGCAACGGCTCACCTTGGCGAGCGGATTCGCGCCGGGGCCCGTGGGGACCTGCTGCTTGCAGTCGCGGGTTCAATTGACGACCTGACGCGCGAAGGCATTCTAAAGACAGGTAGTCGATTAGATCTGGTGAGCTCCGATGTGGCGATGGCCGTTGGACTGTCCGCTCCCGTTCCAGATATTTCTACCCAAGAAGCCTTTGTCGCCACACTTAAAGCGGCACGCTCTATTACTTTTTCCAAGCAAGGTGCGAGCGGCATGTATTTCGCCAGCCTGATCAAGCGCCTTGGACTCGATGAAGAAGTGCGCGCCAAAGCCGTCGTGCTTGCAGAAGGTCTCACGGGCGAGCTCGTGGCAAAGGGTGAGGTCGAGCTCGCCGTGCAGCAGATGAGCGAGCTCATGCAAGTATCGGGCATCAATATCTTTGCCAAACTCCCGCCGGCCGTGCAGCAATCCACCGTATTTTCCGCTGGCATTTTCAAAGAAAGTGCGCAGGCGGCCGCTATACAGTCGTTGATGGCATTTCTGCAAACCAGCGACGCCATGCGCGCTTTTAAGCAACAAGGACTGGATCCCGTATGAAAAACGATTTGCATTTCCTCACGATTGCCGAGGCAGGACGACAGATCAAAGCTAAAAAGCTTTCTCCTGTTGAGTATGTCGATCATCTAAGCGCGCGGGTCGAGTCACTTGACGATCAACTCAGTGCCTTTATCACGCCAACGTTCGGACTGGCGCGTTTGCAAGCCAAGGCGGCGGAAAGCGAAATCATGGCCGGACGTTATCTGGGCCCAATGCATGGCATTCCGTTTGGGGCCAAAGACATCTACGAAACGGCAGGTATTTTGACCACAGGCGGTTCGCGGATTGGTCAAAAGCACGTACCGACCAATGACTGCGCTGTGGTGGGAAAACTGTATGAAGCCGGCGCAGTGTTGCTCGGCAAACTCAATACGCATGAGTTCGCGCATGGCGGGCCTTCGCTGGATCTGCCTTGGCCTCCTGTGCGCAACCCCTGGGACCTCTCACGTTTTAGTGGCGGCTCTTCCAGTGGTTCAGGTGCGGCTGTTGCGGCTGGCCTAGTGGGTGCAGCACTGGGCACCGATACGGGAGGGTCGATCAGAGGTCCGGCCTCTCTATGCGGTATCGCAGGTTTTATGCCGAGCTCCGGCTTGGTGAGTCGCGTCGGCGTCATGCCAAACTCTTTTACGCTCGATCACTGTGGTCCGATGGCTTGGACTGTCGAGGACTGCGCCCTGATGCTGCAAGCGATCGCCGGACATGATCCCGCCGATGGCAATAGTTTTGAACAGCCCATCCCAAACTATGCGCAGAGTCTGGGTCAAGATCTCAAAGGCGTGCGCGTAGGTGTGTTGCGCTACGTTTGGGAAGAGGACCTTGTCGCCAATGAAGAACATCGTCAGGCGCTCGAGCAGGCGGTGGAGACGTTCAAGAAACTCGGCGCCTCTGTGCAAGATTGTCGCTTGCGTCCAATGCAAGACTACATGGACGTCAAAGTCGTCTTGGCTGAGACAGAAATATTTGGTGTGCAACAACAGGGACTGACCGAACGTCCGCATGATTATGGACGTGACTTTCTAACGCGTATTTTGCCAGCGGTGATGTTTCAATCTCTCGACTTTCTCGCCGCGACTCGCGAACACAAACGCATGATCGAGGAAATGAAACCCATTTATGAAAAGTTTGATCTTCTTTTAATGCCAGGCTTTGGTCCTGCCCAGCCGATCACAGCACATCGTCCCCTCACTTTTTGGCGCAAACCTAATGCGCAAGTGCTCGCCAACATTACAGGCGGCCCTGCCGTCTCTGTCAGCTGTGGTTTTAACGCAGCGGGTCTACCGATGGGTCTGCAAATTGTGGGTGCGCCTCAAGCCGATGCGCTTGTATTGAAAGCGGGGCATGCTTTTGAGCGCGCGATTGGCTTACGCGACAAGCGCCCCACGCTCACGCCGGGTCAAACTGCACCCACGCTCGTCGCGCCAGATCTAACACCTGACACCTCGCATTGCGATGCTCAAACACGTGCGTTTGCCGCGCGTATGGCAACCAATGCGGGACTCAAGCTCGATGACGCTTTGATGGACGTGCTCTGCGAAGCCGCGCCTTATGCGCTGGAGATGACAAGTCGTTTGCGCAAGAACCGAAACTGGTTTGATGAGCCCGCCAACGTTTTTCGCGCTGGCCAATAATCGATCACAGGAAACTCACGATGTACTCTTTAAAAGCCAGACTAGCGCGCCCGGAAATCTTGCTCGCACCCGGTGTGTATGACGCCCTCTCAGCCGCGCTCGCCGAAGAGGCGGGCTTTGAGGCCCTCTACCTTTCCGGCGCTTCGATTGCCTACACCGCACTCGGGCGTTCGGATATTGGTCTGACCACGTTCACTGAGGTCAACGAACGTATTGCGCAACTGAGGGATCGTGTCCAAGTGCCGCTCATCGTGGACGCCGATACGGGTTTTGGCAATGCACTAAATACTGAGCGCACGGTCCGGGGCTTTGAACGCAGCGGTGCCAATATCATTCAGCTTGAAGATCAGTCCTTTCCAAAGCGTTGTGGCCACCTCGAGGGCAAGTCCCTGGTTTCTACAATTGAGATGGTGGGGAAAATCCGTGCAGCAACGGCTTCGCGTCACTCGGCAGACACGCTGATCATGGCGAGGACGGACGCTGTCGCAGTCGAAGGATTTGAGGCGGCTCTGGAACGCGCGGAACACTACCTAGAGGCGGGGGCCGATATCTTGTTTATCGAGGCTGTCCGTAGCGATGAACAGATGCACATCGTCAACAAACGTTTTGCAGGGCGAGTCCCGCTGCTCGCCAATATGGTCGAAGGTGGGAAGACGCCCGTCAAATCCGCCGAGGAGCTCCAGTCGTTGGGATACTCGATCGCGATTTTTCCAGGCGGTACTGTGCGTGCAGTCGCTCACCTGCTACAAAACTATTACGCGAGCCTCAAGATCACCGGTAGCACACGCGCTTTTCAAGGTGCCATGCTTGATTTTGACGGTTTGAATGCCGTCATTGGCACGCCAGAATTACTTGCGCGCGGCAAACGCTATGAAAACGGTCACAAACCCTGACCTCCAAAGAACATTTCACTTAAAAAAATAAAGGATATTTCCATGAAGACTTATCGTATCGCCGCGATCCCAGGTGACGGCATTGGCAAAGAAGTGATCCCCGAGGGTCAAAAAGTCCTGCAAGCCATCGCTGCCAAAGATCAATCGCTCAAATTTGAGTTTGAAAGTTTTGATTGGGGTGGTGATTACTATCGTCAACATGGCGTGATGATGCCTGAGGATGGCCTGGATGCGCTGCGCGATAAAGACGCGATTTTGTTTGGCTCAGCGGGTGATCCGCATATCCCAGACCACATCACGCTCTGGGGATTGCGCCTGAAAATTTGTCAGGGTTTCGACCAATACGCCAATGTCCGCCCGACACGCATTCTGCCCGGCATCGACGCGCCACTTAAGCGTTGCACGCCTGCACAACTCGACTGGGTAATCGTGCGCGAAAACTCAGAAGGCGAATACTCTGGCGTGGGCGGTCGCGCTCACCAAGGCCATCCCATCGAAGTCGCCACCGATGTCAGCATGATGACCCGTGCGGGCGTCGAGCGCATCATGCGCTACGCGTTCAAGCTTGCGCAGTCGCGTCCACGCAAGTTGTTGACGGTGGTGACAAAATCAAACGCGCAGCGACACGCAATGGTGATGTGGGATGAGATTGCCGTTCAGATCAGCAAAGAATTTCCTGACGTCAAGTGGGACAAGGAGTTGGTCGACGCAGCCACAGCGCGCATGGTCAACCGCCCCGCGACGCTCGACACCCTTGTCGCGACGAACTTACATGCCGATATTTTGAGCGATTTGGCTGCTGCCTTGGCAGGCAGCCTCGGTATCGCTCCCACCGGCAACATTGATCCCGAGCGTCGCTACCCGTCGATGTTTGAACCCATCCACGGCTCTGCTTTTGACATTATGGGTAAAGGCTTAGCCAATCCGATCGGCACCTTTTGGTCCGTGGTGATGATGCTAGAGCATTTGGGCGAACAAGCTGCAGCGGATCGCTTGATGCAAGCGATCGAAACCGTCACCGCCAATCCACGCCTACACACGCGGGATCTGGGTGGTTTAGCCACCACAGCGCAAGTCACGGCTGCGATTTGCGATCAATTGAGTTGATTCAATCATGTCTGAGTCTACGCAGCAAGAAAATCTCCGAACCGGCCCTTTCGCCGGTCTCGTGGTGATCGAATTAGGCAATAGCGTTGCCGCACCGTTCGCTGGTCAAATTCTTGGTGAGCTCGGTGCCCGAGTCATCAAAATTGAAAAAGCCGATGGTGACGATGCCCGTCGCTGGGGACCTCCTTTCTGGGAAGGGGCTTCTCCTTTTTTTCAGGCCTTAAATCGCAACAAAAAATCTGTGGTGTGCGATCTGCGCGATCCTCAGCAAATCGAAGAGCTCAAACAATATATCTGTGAGCATGCGGATATCGTGATCCAAAATCTACGGCCTGGGCACGTGGAAAAACTAGGCCTCGATGCTGCCAGTCTTTTGGCTCAACAACCTCGTCTCATTTATTGCAATCTGGGCGCATTTGGCAAAGTGGGTCCACTCAAAGATCGCCCTGGTTACGATCCACTGATGCAGGCTTTTGGCGGAATTATGAGTACGACAGGTGAGCCTGGTCGCCCTTCGGTTCGCGTGGGCGCGTCGATTGTCGACATGGGTACGGGCATGTGGGGCATCATCGGCATCTTGACCGCACTACTCGAGCGCCAACAATCAGGTGTTGGCAAAGTCATCGACGTGTCGCTTTATGAAACAGCCACAACTTGGGTATCCCTACTCGCCGCACAATATCTCTCGAATGGTGAGCTTGCCGCCAAACAAGGCTCAGGCGCCTCGGGCATTGTTCCCTATAAAGGCTATATGACGAGCGATGGCGAGCTGGTCATCGCTGCGGGCAGCGATGCGCTTTTCAAAGCGCTTTCCACAACAGTGGGCAAACCTGAATGGGCTACCGATCCTCGTTTTACTGATAACCCACGGCGCGTTGAAAATCAGACTGCGCTTTACGCCATGCTTGACGCCATCATTGTCACCAAACCGACCGACTATTGGGTCGAGCAACTTGAGACGGCGGGCGTGCCCTGCGCGCCGGTCAATAATCTCGCGCAAATGGTCGCACATCCACAAACCCAGGCACTCGGCCTGATGCAAGACGTTCCTGGAACAGGCATGCGCTTTATCGGCCTGCCGATTAGTTTTGACGGCGTCAGGCCCAAACCCTACGCCGCACCGCCCAAACTCGGCGAACACTCTACATTGATCACAAAAAGGAAATCAACATGAGTACTTTTCCCTCTTACGAAACCATTACGACTGAAATGGTCAGCACGCATGTGCTCAAAGTCACCCTCAATCGTCCTCAAGTCGGCAACGCGATCAATACCCAAACTGGCCACGACTTGCTGGACCTTTGGAACCGACTTACTGCAGATGCCGGCGAAGTCCGCTGCATCGTACTGACGGGTGCGGGCGAGAAGATTTTCTGTGCGGGTGGTGACTTAAAAGAGCGCAACGGCATGACCAAGCGCCAGTGGACGCTGCAACACGAACTGTTTGAACGCATGTACTGGACGCTCGTGGACCTGCCTGTTCCTGTGATTGCAGCGGTCAACGGTCACGCCTACGCGGGCGGCCTGGAAATGGCGCTGTCCTGCGACTTTATTTATGCCAGTAACGCCGCACGCTTTGCGCTGACCGAAGTCACGCTCGGCATCATGCCCGGCGCCGGTGGCACACAAAACTTGCCACGTGCAATCGGCGAACGCCGCGCCAAAGAAATCTTGATGACCGGCAAGCCCTTTAGCGCGCAACAAGCGAGCGAGTATGGCTTGATCAACGCCATACTAGAGCCCGCTGAGGTGCTAGCCAAAGCCATCGAAACGGCCGAAGTCATTGCGGCTAATGCCCCACTTTCTGTCCGCCAAATCAAGAAATCTGTGCGTTATGGCGGTCAAATGGAGCTGCGCACGGCTTTCCGTTTCGAAATCGAGGCCTATAACCACCTGATCGATACCGAAGACCGTATGGAAGGTGTCGCGGCATTTAACGAAAAGCGTAAAGCGAATTTCAAAGGCTGTTAAGCGGAGCATCACATGGCAAATCCAAAACAAAATATCACCATCGAAACAGGTGAGGACTATCCGGAAATCCGCGAAGGCGTCAAACGTGTCTGCGCAGACTTTCCCGGTTCATATTGGCGTGGTCTTGAAGAAAACTTAGACTATCCGACTGAGTTCGTTCAAGCCTTGACGGCCTCCGGCTATCTGGGCGCACTGATCCCCGAAGAGTATGGTGGCAGCGGCATGCCCCTGCGCGCAGCCGCGGTCATCCTCGAAACGATTCACTCATCAGGCTGTAACGCGGGCGCCTGCCACGCGCAGATGTACACCATGGGTACAGTCTTGCGTCACGGCAGCGAAGCGCAAAAGAAAAAATATCTCCCTGACATCGCGTCGGGCAAGGTCCGGCTGCAGGCCTTTGGGGTCACCGAACCCACCTCGGGCACAGACACGACCAAGCTTAAAACACGTGCTGAGCGTCAAGGCGACCATTACGTCATTAATGGTCAAAAAGTCTGGACCTCGCGTGCTTTGCATTCTGATTTGATGTTGTTGTTGGCACGTACAACACCGCTCGATCAGTGCAAGAAAAAGAGCGAAGGCTTATCTGTGTTCCTCCTCGACATTCGCGATGGTCTGGGCAAAGGTTTGGACATTCGTCCCCTTAAGGCCATGGTCAATCACCACGCGACCGAAGTGTTCTTCGATAACCTGAAAATCCCTGCAGATAACCTGATCGGCGAAGAAGGCAAAGGATTTAAATACATCCTTGACGGCATGAACGCCGAGCGTATTTTGGTGTCGGCCGAGGCGATTGGCGATGCCCGCTGGTTTGCGAAAACAGCAGTCGCCTATGTGAGTGAGCGTCGTGTCTTTGATCGCCCAATCGGTCAAAACCAGGCGGTACAGTTTCCTATTGCGCGCGCGCACGCGGAGACCGAAGCAGCTGACTTGGTGTTGCGCCGTGCGGCTGCGCTGTTTGATGCGGGCCTGCCTTGTGGGGATGAGGCCAATATGGGCAAATTACTCGCCTCTGATGCCACCTGGCATGCAGCCGAAGCTTGCCTGCAGAGCCATGGTGGCTTTGGGTATGCCAAAGAATACGATGTTGAGCGCAAGTGGCGCGAAACACGTTTATTCCAGATCGCGCCGATCTCGACCAACCTAGTGCTGTCCTACATTGGCGAACACATGATGGGCATGCCACGTTCGTTTTAAACACTCAAAATAAAATTGTGCAGGAGACAAAAAGATGACTACAGGATTAACCAAAGCACTCGCTGAGTTTGTGGCAAAGCCGACCTTCGGCGGCCAAGAGCATGCGGCCTATACCATTGCTAAAACTGGTTTTATCGACACGATTGCCACCATGATGGCCGGTCATCGCGAGCCCGTGGTTGACGTTGTGCGTCAGTTTTTCGCGCAAGCGACGACGCCGGCCGAAGCTCCAGTGCCCTTTTTAGGCACCATGCACCCTGCGGCACAAGCGGCCTTTATCAATGCAGTCGCAGGCCATGCGCTGGACTATGACGATGTCGCGATCTCTGGGCACCCTAGCACTGTGCTGGTCCCAGCGATCTTGGCCGAAGGTCACAGACTCAACAGCTCTGGCCTAGATGCTGTGCGCGCCTATATCGTGGGCTATGAAGTCTGGGCCGAGCTCGTGAGCCGTGAACCCGAGCAGTATCACCTCAAAGGTTGGCATCCAACAGGAGTGTTCGGTGCAGTCGGTGCTGCCGCTGCAGTGGCCTATCTCAACAAGCTTTCCGTGGACGAGGCGCGTCAAGCACTCGCCATCTCCGCGAGTCTCGCCAGCGGTCTAGTGGCGAACTTTGGCACCATGACCAAACCATTCCATGCGGGTCGCGCGGCCTCGCACGGCATCGATGCGGTGCGCTTGTCCAAACTCGGCATGACCTCGGCGCCCGATGTGTTTGAACACCCTGCTGGCTATTTGTTTGCGCTTTCTTTGTCCGGTCGCGCTGACCTCAAGCGTCCAGCAGATACCTTGGGCAAGACCTTGCGAATTTTGGATAGTGGTTTATCCATCAAACGCTATCCCGTTTGCTACTCGAGCCATCGGACCATCGATGGCGTCTTGGCGATTGTTGAGCGTGAAAACCTCAAGGCCGAGGACATTAGCAAGGTTCACTTAACAATGGGTCCTGCGCAAGCTTCGATGTTACGTAACAAACATCCTATGACGGGGCTTGAGGCAAAATTCAGTGCCCAGTTTGCGGTCGCCTCAGCCGTGGTGGCGCGCCAGGTCGGCTTATCCCAATTGACGGACGCCTTTGCCACACGCCCCGATGTTGCTGAACTCTATGGAAAGGTGAGCGTGACGACGGTGAACACGGTGTGTCCGTTAGAGCCCGCCTTTGCATTGACAGACCGCGTCGTTATCGAAACCACAGATGGGAAAAAGTTTGACTCAGGAGAAATTCGTTTCCCCTTGGGTAATGCAAAAAACCCCATCGATGCCGCTGGTTTAAAGGCGAAATTTATGGATTGCGTCGCGACGGGCAAAGCCGAAAATCCGGCGATGCATGGCGCTGATGCCGGCCTCTATGACCGCATAGCCGGCCTAGAGAATCTCCCAAGCGTGCAAAGTCTATTTGGTAAATAGTCCTGCAGGCGCCGATGATGTAGTCCACGGAGCGACATGAGTCAAAGCGTAGTGTGGTTTAAAAAGGACCTTCGTGTCCATGATCACGCTGCGTTGACTGCCGCAGTCAAACGTGGTCGCGTCTGTTGTCTTTACATCATCGAGCCTAGCCTCTGGCGCAGTCCGGATGCCTCGACGCAACACTACGAATTTACGATCGAAAGTCTGCGAGATCTTTATGTCGCGATTAAAAGACTGGGTGGACAGCTACACGTTGTCACCGGCGAGGCCCTTGATGTCTTGCAGAGGTTACACACACTCATGCCATTTGATGCGCTGTATTCGCATCAGGAGACCGGTAACGCACCCAGCTATACGCGGGACATTGCCGTCGGAAAATGGTGCCGCCAACAAGGTATTAGCTGGCATGAGCCCATCCAGTTTGGCGTAGTGCGACGATTGCATAATCGAAACCTCTGGCAAGCCGCCTGGGAAGAGCATATGCAGCAAGACTTGCTGCCCGCGCCTGCTCGGATCGACGCACTACCCTTACCTTGGACTGAACCGCGGCCACCGAGTGCGACAGCGCTTGGTATTGATCCATTAACCCCCCCTCACCGACAAAAAGGCGGGCGCACACTTGGCCTAGAGGTTCTCAATGATTTTCTAGAAGTCCGCAGCGAGCAATATCGGGGGGGTATTTCCTCGCCGTTGTCGGCGCCTACTGCATGCTCGCGGATCTCGCCCTACTTTACCTATGGCTGCCTCAGCATGCGCGAAGTCGTGCATGCGATGGTGGAAGTCATGGATCGCGAGAGCTCCAGGGAAAGTCGCAAGTCGAAAGGGTTGCGCGCACTGATGAGCCGTTTGTATTGGCACTGCCACTTTATTCAAAAGCTAGAGTCTGAACCTGAGCTTGAGTTTCAAAACGTCCACCGCGGCTACGATGGTTTGCGTGAACAGGACTGGGACGAGGCTCATTTCACTGCGCTGAGCGAGGGTCGCACAGGCTGGCCACTCGTTGACGCCTGCGTACTCATGCTCAAAGACACGGGCTGGATCAACTTTCGGATGCGGGCGATGATTGTTTCGACCGCGGCTTATCCCCTCTGGCTGCACTGGCGAGGGGTAGGTCAATGGCTGGCAAGACATTTTCTCGACTATGAGCCCGGTATTCACTGGAGCCAGATGCAAATGCAAGCAGGCACCACAGGCATCAATATTCCGCGTATCTACAATCCAATCAAACAAGCGCGCGACCATGACCCAAATGGCGTGTTTGTCCGGCGCTGGATTCCCGCACTGCGACAAGTACCTGATACGTGGTTGTTTGAACCGTGGCACTTAACCCCTGATATGCAAAAACAGTTTGGTATACGTGCGGAGAACATGCTCCCAGTTCCCGTCGTAGATCTGGAAGCCGCCACGCGTGAATCAAAACGTCGGTTATACGACAGGCGCAGTGACGCTGAAGTCAGAGCAGGCAAAAAAGCCATTGTTGAAAAACACGCCTCACGAAAGCATTCGGGTCGCACACAGACCTCAAGTCGTCAGCGCGTCAACGCTCAAACACAAACGCCTCCCCCTACTCAGCACGCTCTGGACTTTTCATGACCACCCCATCCCCCATGCGTGGCCGCAAAAAAGCAGACCTCCCCAGCAAAGTCTGTCAGCGTTGCGCGCGCCCTTTTGCTTGGAGAAAAAAATGGGAGCGTGACTGGGAGAACGTGAAATTTTGCTCTGACCGTTGTAGAACATCCTCGGGAACGTCCAAGTGAGCACCTTGATTTATTGGTTTCGAAACGATCTCAGACTGCTGGACTCGCCTGCACTCAACAAAGCTTGTCGCGAAGCAACGCATCTGCTACCGGTCTATGTGCTGGCGCCTGAGCAAGCCTCGACACGCTGGGGCTTTACGCGCAAAAGTCGTCAGCGAAAACGATATCTAACCAAAACACTGATCGCACTCGATGCACAATGTCGCGCGCTAGGGAGTCGGTTACTTGTCTTGCAAGGTGACGCCGTCAGGACACTCGCGTCGCTTGTTCAGTCCACCCAAGCGGACGGTATCGTCTGTGAACAAATCGCAGCCCCTGAAGAAGAAGCCGAAGTCGAGCAACTCAGAGCACAAGGCATCAAGGTTCAGTACGTTTGGCAGTCCACCATGATCGAGCTTGCCACCCTACCCTTTACCCCTCGACTGATGCCAGATATATTCACGCAGTTTAGACAAAAGCTAGAAGCCAAAGGGCTGCGCGCCCGGGCAGTGGTGCCGGGACCTGAGCGCATACCCAGTCTGCCTGAGAACGCTCTGGTTGAAAGCATATCTTTGGAACAGCGGCTCGAGCGTCTGGGCTCAAACTCAACAGAAAACACGCAAGCGCCTGCAGGAACCTCTCAGGGGCTTCAACATCTGGACCATTACTTTGCGGACGAACTTGCCCACACCTATAAGCAAACCCGCAATCAGCTCTCGGGCGCAGACTACTCCACCGGCTTTTCAACATGGCTAGCGACCGGCGCACTCTCGGCACCCATGATTGTTGAACGACTCACGCAGTACGAAGCGACACGAGGTGCGAATGATGGCACGTACTGGATTTGGTTTGAACTGGTTTGGCGGGATTATTTCCGTTTTTTACATCTGAAATATGGTCGTGCGCTGTACGTGCGTCAAGGTCTGCGCAAGCCTGACCCAGGCAGTGAGGCGCCAAGCCTCGCCGAGCCCACGAGCGGCATTGCGCTCAAACTCTTTGAGCAATGGACACAGGGTAGAACAAGCAATGCCCTCATCAATGCAGGGATGAACGAACTCGCATCGACAGGAAAGATGTCTAATCGCATGCGTCAGATTGTGGCAAGCTATTTGATTTATGACTTAAGGATCGACTGGAGAGCCGGTGCGGCCTGGTTTGAGTCGCAGCTCTTGGATTACGACGTCTACAGCAATCAGGGCAACTGGCTCTATATCGCAGGGCTGGGTACAGATCCGAGAGGCGGACGTCGAATGAATTTGGACAAACAAGCGCTAGAACATGATCCCATGGGGCTCTATCGCGAACAATGGG
>JBILJA010000192.1:0-3989 GCA_044368775.1 Burkholderiaceae bacterium | reverse complement strand
ACTACCGACAATTTGTTGGGCCGCATAAATATTGCTGCGGTGGTTAGGCATCGCCAGAATACTCAACTCTAGCGTCGTACCTGTTTTGAGTTTGCTCCAAAAATCCGAGTCGGTCGCATCCCCGTACACCACATTTCTTCCTGCGTCGCGTTGTTGTTTAACTCGTTGAGCATCATGTTCGATACCGATGATTTTTTGTTCAAAATATGAACCGAGATTGTCATAGGCACCGCGTCCAACCCGACCCATGCCAATCACGAGCACACGCGCCTCGCCCGTTTGAATCAGTTGATCTCGAGGATGATAGACAGGTTTTTGAAAAGAATTCCAAAATCTTTTATAGCGTTTGTAGAGATTTTCGGACCCCATCGAAAAGGGAGCCGCCAAAGCGAAACTAAAACTCACACAAATCGCCATGATGATGAGCCAATCGACAGGCAACCACCCCTTCATCACGCTCAACGCCGCCACAATTAAGGCGAATTCGGAATAAGTGGCTAAATTGAGGGATATAAATAAAGACGTCCGCGCGCGAAGGCCAAAAAATTCGAGTATCAAGTAGTAGATAAAAGTTTTAAAAGGCAGTAAAGCACATAAGAACAATGAAACAAAAATAATGGTGGATGTCGGCAGTCCTTGCATGCCGATCGATAGAAAAAACCCGACTAGCATCAATTCTTTAAAACTAAAGAGCGACTTGGATAAATCGCTTGCTTTGGGATGGTTGGCTAACAAAGCGCCAAATATCAAAGCACCTAAATCACCACTAATACCAATCGAGACAAAATACTCAAACCCTACGCCAAGCGCAAAAAACAGTCCACTGAGTACCAATAATTCACCATGCCCGGCAGCGTCGAGCAACTTGAACATTATTTTGCGAATAACGGGCAACAGCAACAGCGACAACGCCCACACCGAAGGATATTTCGCCTCACTCACTGTTAGAAAAATGACAGCAAAAATATCTTGCATGATCAAAATTCCAATCGCGACCTTCCCATAAAAGGCTCGCATATCGTCGCGATCTTCAAGAACTTTGACGGCATAAACAGTACTTGAAAATGACAAAGCAAATGCCAACAGAACGATGACTAATGGAGAAATGTCAAATATCGTTGAGGGAATCAATGCCTGACCAAGCCATAATACGCCCGCGTAAAATATTGTCGATGCGATGATGTGTGCGAGCGAGACTCCCCAGATTTCGTTGTTTGCCAAACTTTTGAAATCGAGTTTCAAACCGATCGTAAACAATAGCAAGGTCACGCCAAGCTGTGAAATCATGCTCAAACCGTCAGGCGCTTCAAAACCTGACAGATTAAAAACAAAACCCGCAAGCAAAAACCCCACCATCGGTGGCAAGCCCACGCGTTTGAGTATCAAACCAAATAAAAAGGCTAAGCCTACAAGCGTGACTAACATCGGTGCCTCTTTATCGCAGCGCCTTTAATACCTGCTGCCCCGCACGACCATTGACAGTCATGCCCTTGGACTTTTGAAAGGCGCTGATCGCCTCGCGGCTTTTCGCACCGATTAGGCCATCGACTTCACCTACGTCATAACCGCGGTCTAGCAATGCCTGCTGAATTTGACGTCGTTCAGCTCGACTTGTTCCTGGATCATCTGTGGGCCATGCGGTTTGAAACACACCACCACCGCGCAGTCGATCACTTAAGTACGCAATGGCTAGCGCATAGGACTCGGCAGCGTTGTAGCTAAAGATGGCATCAAAATTTCGAAACACTAAAAATGCGGGACCTTGAGCACCTGCCGGAAGCAGAAGTGCGGCCTGCGTTGTATCTGGCAAGTTAGCAATGCTTGTGACTTGTCCTGACTTACCTGTATTTTTCAACGGCTCAATGCCCAAACTTTTCCACTGCGCCAAAGACTGCTTGGTGCGACGCCCCGAAGGTCCGGAATAATTAGCCGGCAGCTTGACCTCCACGCCCCAAGGCTGGCCAGCAACCCAACCGGCTTTTTGTAAAAAATTTGCCGTGGAACCCAAAGCATCCGGGACGGAACCCACGATATCTCGACGACCATCGCCGTCAAAATCGACGGCCAGTCGTTGATAGGTCGTCGGCATAAACTGCGTTTGACCAAACGCACCGGCCCACGAGCCCACGAGCAATTCGGGAGGAATATCCCCGCTTTGCAAAATTCGCAACGTCGCAAGCAACTCACCTCTAAAAAATGCTTGTCTCTTATCCGCGCAAATCAAGGTCGTTAAAGAACGTACGATCTCGCGCTTGCCCTGAATGCGCCCATAGTTGGACTCGACACCCCAGACCGCGACAATCACATTGCGATCAACCCCATATTTTTTCTCTGCTTCGGATAAGACCTTGGACCATTCTTTAAGCTTGGCACGGCCATCATCCACGCGTTCTTGATCCACAAGGCCTGCAAGATAATCCCAAATCGCTGTTCTGAATTCAGGCTGAAAGGAGAAGGCTTTGAGTACATCTGGATCAGGCTCGATGCCTTGCATCGCGCGATCAAATACCGCGCCTTGAATTCCTTGGGAAACAACCGATTGGCGCAATCCCTTTACACAGGCATCAAAGCTAGTCGTTTGAGCAGTGACTGTAGATACGCTCAAAAGCAAACCTACCGCTAAAAATCCTTTGGCCGCAATGCCGGACCACAACGATACTGCCCCGCGACTATTCAAAAATTTCATGGTGATGCCCGCCCAAAATGTCATATATGACGATTGTAAGACGCTTGAGCGGACAAAACCCCATTTACTTCATAGGATTGAACTGATAACCATTACCAGAAGGTGTGATGGTGCCCATCGCAGGGAAGGGAAAATGGAAACCACCCGCCATCATCTTTTCTTTGACGATCATGTCAAAAATTTTGCGACGCGTTTGACGTGCCATTTCAGGATCCATATCAAATGTCACGGCCCAGTCAGGATTACGCGCAAATAACTCAGGCACGTTGGTCAAGTCTGCAACATAAATAAACGACTGACCGCCAGACTTCACAGTAAAGAGCGAATGGCCAGGTGTATGACCAAAGGCGGCAACCGAAGTGATGCCAGGCGCCACCTCAGAGCCCGCTTCAAACTTGACCAAGCGATCTGCAGGGATCTTGTTGAAGACGCGCTGCGCATTCGTCATCGCCCCCTTCAAACCCCCTGTTGCCTTCTCCAGACGCTCTTTATCCATCCAAAATGCGTACTCACTCGCAGGCACATACACCTTGGCGTTTGGATACACCAGCGATCCGTCCTTGTAGAGCAAGCCATTGATATGATCGCCATGGAAATGACTGATCACAACATGATTGATGTCTGCAGGTTTATAACCTGCAGAAGCCATGTTCTCGATCAGCTTACCCGTTGTCGGTCCACCGTTATTGGCAAAGCCCGTGTCCATCAAATAACGCTGATTTCCATTCACAATTAAAAAGGGTGTGAAAGGCACGTCAATATAGTGGGTTGGTAAGTTTTGCGAAGCCAATAAGGCTTTCACTTCATCAAGCGGTGCGTTTTTCACAAACTCCGCTACTAAAGGACGGCGTCCGATACCATCGTTTAAGGCGATCACTTCCATCTCGCCGACTTTCATTTTTTTAAAGCCTGGAGCAGGTAAAGTGGGTGTTCCGAGATCAGGAGCGGCTTGCGCCCATACCGGAGAAAATACGAGCGAAGCTGCGGTGGCCAAGCCAGCACCGAGCAATTTAAGTCTAGTGATCATGGCGTATTCCTGAAAGTTGGTTAAAAGGGAGAAGCGTTGATTTAAAAGCGTTGATTTAATTTAGCAGCTTTATGATTCAAGGGAAATAACAGAATGACGGACGTTAAAGCCTAAGTTATATTCGTATTCATTAATCAAATTCATTTCTAAAAAAGGACCTCTATGCGCACATCACGCCGCTTCGGCTATTTCTTTAACCTCTGCGCTCTAACATTCGCTGGTTTCACCTCGATCGGCATTGCTCAAGCTCAGGCGCAAACCACCTGGCCCGACAAG
>JBILJA010000142.1:0-5874 GCA_044368775.1 Burkholderiaceae bacterium | reverse complement strand
TAATTGTGGCATATCGAAAGTCTTTATGAATACCTCCCGGCTGAAAAGATTGGCGTTTTGCGTGATGCCTCTTGTGTGGACTCATCAAGCCTTAGCGGCTGATGTCAGCGTGGCGGTAGCGGCGAACTTTGCCGCACCCATGAAGATCATTGCGCAGGATTTTGAGCGCGCAACGGGTCACAAAGCAGTCTTGTCCTTTGGCGGCACGGGCCAGTTCTATGCTCAGATCAAAAATGGTGCGCCTTATTCGTTGTTACTAGCTGCCGATGCGCATACGCCGGCAAAGATAGAAAAAGAAGGCTTAGGTGTGACAGGCACGACGTTTACCTATGCTGTCGGTCAATTGGTACTCTGGAGTAAAACCCCTGGAAGGGTAGACGATCGGGGCGAAATTTTAAAAACGGGAAATTTCTCCAAACTCGCGATCGCGAATCCCAAGCTCGCACCCTATGGCGCTGCTGCCATCGAGGTACTCAATCATTTAGGAGTCATGCGTCAAGTCAAGCCTAAGATCGTCGAGGGCGCCAATATTGCGCAAACGTATCAGTTTGTCTTTTCTGCAAATGCAGATTTGGGCTTCGTCGCGCTTTCGCAGGTTTATGAAAACGGTAAGTTCAAGCAAGGCTCCGGTTGGGTCGTGCCTAATTTAATGTATTCGCCCATCAAGCAAGATGCGATTTTGCTGAATCCCGGCCGTGACAATCCGGCGGCGATCGCGTTGTTGACCTACCTGCGCAGCGACGCTGCGAAAGCGGTGATCCGAAAATTTGGCTACGAGTTTTAAAATATGACTTCGATTGTGACACCCGAAGCGATGCAGGCGATAGTCTTGACGCTCAAGCTCGCTTCCTTGACAACCTTGCTGCTGTTGCTGATTGCCACGCCCTTGGCGTGGTGGTTGTCTCAGACACAGTCACGCTGGAGAGCGCCTGTGAGTGCGGTGGTGACCTTGCCGCTCGTGCTTCCCCCGACAGTGCTTGGTTTTTATATTCTGATTGTGCTGGGTCCTCAAGGCTGGGTTGGGCAGTTGACGCAGTCACTCGGCTTAGGTGTCCTCTCTTTTTCCTTTACAGGTTTGCTGATCGGTTCGATCATTTTTTCGCTCCCCTTTGCCGTCCAGCCAATTCAGTATGCCTTTGAGGCCATGGGCAAGCGTCCTATGGAAGTCGCAGCTACGCTGCGTGCAAGTCCGCTCAATGCCTTTTTTACTGTTGCGTTACCTTTAGCCAAGCCTGGCTTGTTGACGGCCACGGTGTTGAGCTTTGCCCACACGGTCGGTGAATTTGGCGTTGTCCTGATGATTGGTGGCAACATCCCCGGCAAAACACAAGTTGTCTCCACACAAATTTATGGCCACGTCGAGGCTATGGAGTACACGCAAGCTCACTGGCTAGCTGCGGGGATGGTTGTTTTTTCCTTCGTCGTATTGATTGCCCTATCGCGTCTCAAGCGTCGCGGTGAGCGAGTCATGCCATGACAGAGTTCAATGCAGACAAAAAACTGTTCAGTCTTCAGTTGTCCTTGAGTCGCGAGGACTTTACGCTCAATATCGATCAACATCTGCCCGCACAAGGCATCACGGTTTTGTTCGGTTCCTCAGGCTCAGGCAAGACAACGGTACTTCGATGTGTTGCAGGCCTTGAAAAAGCCGCAGGTTTCATTGCTTTGGGAGATGAGACATGGCAAGACAGCGCAAACAATATTTTTAGACCGACCTGGCAGCGCGAGCTTGGCTATGTGTTCCAAGAAGCGAGTCTATTTGAGCACCTGGATGTGCGAGGCAATCTTCATTTTGGATTGCGTCGTAGCAAGCGCAACCGTGAAGCAGGAGATACGCAAGACCTGGATGCAGCCGTCGAGTTACTTGGAATTGGTCATCTGCTCGCGCGCTCCGTTGCCAGTCTTTCAGGGGGCGAACGTCAGAGAGTCGCGATTGCGCGCGCCTTGGCAACGCGCCCCAAACTACTGCTGCTTGACGAGCCTCTTGCCTCGTTGGACATGGCACGACGTAAAGAGGTACTCCCTTGGCTGGAACGTCTCCATCGCGAACTACGTATCCCGATTCTCTATGTGACGCACTCCATGGATGAACTTGTCCGACTGGCCGACCATGTTGTGTTGTTAGACAAAGGCGCAGTGCAGGGCAGTGGTCCGCTTTCTCAAGCGATGGCATCGCAGGAGGTGGCGTTGACGATTGGGGATGAGGCTGGCATCGTGACAGTGGGTGAGGTCGCAGAGATCAATGTCCAAGACCAAACCGTAGGAGTGCGCTTTGGAAACTGCAACGTGTGGGTGCCAGAGCAGACAGTGGTGCTAGGACAAAAAGTACGCTTAAGAATTCTTGCGCGTGATGTGAGCCTGTCTCTGACTGCGCACGATGACATAACGATACAAAATTTCTTGCAAGGTGAAATCGAATCGATCGAGCTAGATGTGCATCCGTCACAAGTATTAGTACGTGTACGGTGTGGTCAAGAGGTGCTGATGAGTCGTGTGCCTCGGCAATTTATCGCTAAACTTGGATTGGCCGTTGGGTCAAGCGTGTGGTGTCAGATCAAATCTGCTTTGCTGGTGCTCTGAGAGCCCGAGGATGAGATCGACTTTAAAGTGATTTGATCATCGTACGTTGCAAGCCATCCAATACACGGTAGCGACGAGTGCTGTGGCTCCGGCCATCGCGCCTCCTAAAAGCTTCCACGTCATACTGTGAAGCTCGTGATGAAGATCGGCTTTGGTCGCAAAAGTATCTAGCCGAGTTTCAATTCGCGTCAAACGATCTCGCGTCTCGATAGCAAATCTTTCTAGATCAATGATTCTGGTATGCATGTTTTTCCCTCGAAATTTCCTGAAAGTTTCTCAGATGTACTCAAGCGTTTCAAGAAAAAAAATGATACCAACTGTTACGGTTTGTTTTCCGTTGGTTGTTATTGAGCTGCTGTGACAAAGGGTAGATAAAATGGCGCTGGCGGAGAGGGTGGGATTCGAACCCACGGTGGATTTGCACCCACGCCTGATTTCGAGTCAGGTACATTCGACCACTCTGCCACCTCTCCGGCGCGTGCAATTGTGTGGATCAATTGCGATGTAGCTGGCGCTACACCTTGGTCAAGGGCGTCATTCTAGCAGAAACAGGGCTGTGACCCGCTACACTAGGGGTATCGATGTTGACACCCCCTACGCGCCGGATTAAGCCATGTTATTTCTGTTATCTCCAGCTAAAAAACTCGACTACGACTCGACTGTCCAGACCGATACCCATACCCAGCCTTTGTTTGTCAAAGAAGCGACCCAGTTGATTAAGGTCCTCAAGACCCAGAGCGCCGAGGATGTGGCCGAGCTCATGGACTTGAGCCCCGCTCTAGCCAAACTCAACGTGGAGCGTTATGCAGCCTGGAAACCTACTTTTACTCAGGCCAACTCCCGTCAAGCTGTTCTCGCCTTTAACGGTGATGTGTACGAGGGCCTAGAGGCCGCCACCCTCAAAGAAAAAGACCTGGATTGGGCGCAGGATCACGTCGCGATCTTGAGTGGCCTGTATGGTGTGCTTCGCCCCTTAGACCTAATGCAGCCTTATCGTTTGGAAATGGGCACCAAAATCGTCAATCCCGGCGGTGCCAACCTCTATCAGTTTTGGGCGAATACGATTGCGCCTTATTTAAATGAGCGTCTAGCCAAAGATAAAGACCCGATCATTGTCAATCTGGCCTCTGAGGAATACTTCAAGTCCGTCGATCAAAAGGCGCTCAAGGCCCGGATCATCCAGTGCGTGTTTCAAGACGCCAAAGGCCCGTCCTGGAAAATTGTCAGCTTTCATGCAAAACGTGCGCGAGGTCTGATGGCGCGCTTTGCAATTGAAAAACGCATCACCAAACCTGAGGGTTTGCAAAAATTTGCCAGCGAAGGCTATGCCTTTGCACCAGAAGTGTCTACGGAAGACAAACTCGTATTCCGTAGACCCGAATGAAAAAGAGTCGGTCTAAAGCGATTTAATGCATGCTCCAACCGTGGCTGACCACGACGGACTGACCTGTTAAGGCATTGCTTTCAAAGCTCGCCAAAAACGCGATCACGTTTGCGACGTCTGCGGTGGTTGTGAATTCGCCATCTACGGTGTCCTTGAGCATGACATTTTTAATCACTTCAGCTTCGGTCATCTTAAGTGCAGCAGCTTGCTCAGGGATTTGTTTTTCCACTAGTGGTGTGCGGACAAAACCCGGACACACGACGTTGGCGCGGACGCCGCGCGGGCCGCCTTCTTTCGCCACGACACGCGCGAGACCGAGGATGCCGTGCTTGGCAGCAACGTACGCAGCCTTCAAGCGCGAGGCTTCATGCGAGTGCACTGAGCCCATATAAATGATTGAGCCACCTTTGCCGCCTGCATACATATGCTTGATTGCTGCCTTGGTGGTCAGAAACGAGCCATCGAGGTGAATCGCGATGATTTTTTTCCAGTCCGCAAAGGGGAAGTCCTCAATCGGATGAACGATCTGGATGCCAGCATTAGCCACCAGAATATCGATGCCCCCAAAGGTCTTGGCCGCGAGATCAGTGCCCGCATTGACGGCTTCTTCGCTTGTGACATCCATCACAACACCCATTGCCTTGCCGCCTGCTTGTTTAATTTGTTCAGCGACTGCATCGGCCGCAGCTTGGTTTAGATCTGCGATCACAACGGTTGCGCCTTTGCGGGCAAGGGTCAGTGCGCATTCGCGGCCAATACCGCTTGCTGCACCCGTGACTAGGGCAACTTTATTTTGAAGAGACATCTCATGCTCCTGAAGTGGATTGGGTGGGGGAAATATTGCTATGAATAATCGCTATTTCATCATCGATATTGACGATTGTTTTTTGCATTTGAGTCATAGGATAAGCGAAGTTAGGTAAGCTTCCATCCACGATTGAGGCGGGGAGTGCGGGAAGGGGCGCGCTGCGGTCTGCTTGCAAATGCGGAACGATTTGAGAAAGATGATGCGTGACGATCGGGTTTGCTTGCGCGGAGGTTGTGAGCGCATGCATCACCGCATTGATTTGCGAAGCCAACATATGTGTCTGGATCATCAGATTGTTGAACTCGACCACATGCCACTGACGCGTGCGTGGCTCGAGCATCATGCGATAAAAGGCTTCGGCAAAGTTTCCGAGTGCCACATAGACATTTTTACGCGCAAGCCGCCAGGCAACTTCAGCGCGATGAATATCGCTATTCTGCGGGTCTTTTTTGTGTGTCTGTAACGTATCAACATAATGCAATCCTGCACGCAGATATTCTCGGTTTGCATTGATCGCCGCACGAGCAAGTGAGGGCATAAACTGCGCTTCCCACCAAGGCAAAAAGTAACTGCAGGCAAAAGAAATGGCCGAGCCAATCAGTGTGTCGAGCGCGCGATCTGTGATGATGGTGGTGGCAGTTGGGTCTACAAAATGAAACGCAAGAAGCACAGCATTGGTATTAAAGACTGAAGCCGACATGTAGTTGAGTTGCAGCAGGCTGCCCCCAATGATCGTGGAGACCACCATGGCCACAAACAGCCAGGTATTGTTATCCGTGCTGTAGAGCGTGCCCAGAGCGACTACGCAGCCAATGAGCGTACCAAACAACCTCCAGCCGTTGCGCTGCCTTGTCAGCGCAAAGCCAGGTTTCATAATGATCAGGACGGTCAGCAAAATCCAGTACCCGTGAAGAGCGAGTGCAGGAATCAAGGTCCAGACCGTCATGGCTAAAGCGGCGGCCAAGGTCACGCGCAAGGCATAGCGACAAATGGGAGAGTCCAGCCGCAAGTTACTCGTGATCATCCCAGGACGGTACTTCTCACGTGAGAGAAATTGGCTCAGCGACTGATCGAGCACGGTCGGTTGAATGGGCTCTGTTTT
>JBILJA010000120.1:0-6968 GCA_044368775.1 Burkholderiaceae bacterium | reverse complement strand
GACGCAGTCGTCGGAGGATTTCGATACAGAGGTTGTAGACATCAGGTTCGCGTTGCGCATAGCCACTGCGTGCCATCTGATCGATTTCAAATTCAAGTGCGCGTAACTCGGCTTTCACACTATTGCGTGGAGAAGCCGCGCGTTCGCGCGAAACTGCCAGCGCGATGCGGTCCAGGTCAGCGGACATTTTATAGAGCGCATCCCGCATGAAAATCAGGATGTCAGAATCCCCAAGTTTTGCGCGTAAAAGTGAGTAATCCGTGCGCGTCGCGACCAGGGTATCCAAAATATCGATGGTGTCGACAAACAGATTCCACAGCATGATGCGTTTTGGCTGATCTGTTTTGATTTTGCCTGATAGGCCCCTTAGCACCATGTCGCGGGCGCCTTGTTGTTTGTCCGTCATGTCGGACTGACAGGTAATGAGTGTTCGATAACTCTCATCCAAGTCATGATCGAGGCTGTACATGTTTGCTCGCTGCGCCACGTAATCTGAGGTCGCGAAC
This sequence comes from Burkholderiaceae bacterium, assembly GCA_044368775.1. Classification (GTDB taxonomy): domain Bacteria; phylum Pseudomonadota; class Gammaproteobacteria; order Burkholderiales; family Burkholderiaceae_B; genus Zwartia. The sequence continues at coordinate 6,462 of JBILJA010000120.1, read as the reverse complement.
AAAGCCACGGAGAGTGCTTGTTCTTTTTCTCTTAGGTTCATGGCTCGGCTGAGCGAATAACTGAAGAGGGTGTAAAACAATCCACCACCCAAAGAGGTGAGGGTGTGCAGCCAAACTTGATCGGCCGACAGCGCCTCGTGCATGGTCACGGTCATCAGCAATAGGCAGGCAAAACCGATTTGACCTCCTCTTTTGCCGTAGACCGACAGCATGGAGTAGGCAAAGCATTGGCTAATCACCACCAACCAGAGCACTAAAGGATGGTTAGAGGCCAGACTTGTGATGGCAACGGTCAGCGTGCTCAGCACAGTACCGCCAAGCATTTCACGGGCGCGGTGCTCGTGAGGTCCGGGCTGATCGATAAACGCCACGCAGAGGGCACCAAAGGTCGCGACGAGTCCAGCAGCGTACCAGCCGAAAATCCCCCCCAAAATGGTCACTGGTAGCAATGTGCCCGCTGCGCGCCTAACCCCGCTGTAAAGGTGGTGGCTGTATATAAAGCGTTGGAGCTGGCTGGCAGATTCGTTCATAAATCCCGGTTGCACCGCAGCAATTTGTGGCTAAGTCTCCACTCTAGCGGAGTCCGGAGGTAGTGACAACCACCCCCTGCCAGCAGGCATACATTTGCGCTGCGGCGCACAACACGTTAAAGTTATAGATTCGGGCGAAAAACGCTTATCGTTTTTTTCGGCCGATGGCGTTCAACACTGGGTCATCACCCATTTTTGATGCGTCAAAACGTAAACTTTTGCTGCTGTCCTTGCCAAAAGCTCGGGTCAGCCGCTTCCGTTTCGATACAGTGCATCCCTGTTGGGTGCGTGCATAGCCTGATGGCGAATGCGTGCCAAGTTGGCAAGGTGGTCGGGTGGCCAAGCTCTGTGAGCTTGAAAACGTCGGCGCATGTTGCGGTTCTTGTCGCGGTTCAGCGTCTCTGACAAAAAGAGCGCAGTCATATTGGCAAAGCCGGTAATGAAAGGAATGACATCATGGAACTCAATGGCGCAGATATCGTTACGCGCGTACTAGCCGAAGAAGGCGTAGAACATTTATTTGGCTACCCCGGTGGCGCAGTACTCTACATTTACGACGCGATCTACAAGCAAGACAAATTCAAACATATTTTGGTGCGACACGAGCAGGCTGCGGTGCACGCGGCAGATGCCTATTCGCGCTCTTCAAATAAAGTCGGTGTGTGCTTAGTCACCAGTGGTCCAGGCGTAACAAACGCGGTCACCGGGATCGCGACTGCCTACATGGACTCCATTCCGATGGTCATCATCAGTGGTCAGGTGCCGACGCACGCCATTGGTGAGGATGCTTTCCAGGAATGTGACACCGTTGGCATTACGCGACCTTGCGTCAAGCACAACTTCTTGGTGCGAGACGTCAAAGAACTCGCGGACACGATGCGTAAGGCGTTTTATATCGCCCGTACCGGTCGTCCTGGGCCTGTCCTTGTGGACATTCCCAAAGACGTCAGTTTTGCGCATTGCAAATACTCGCCCCCAAAGGCTGAGCCCGTGATGCGTTCTTATTCTCCGGTTGTCAAAGGTCATCAGGGTCAGATCAAAAAAGCGGTACAGATGTTGCTGCAGGCCGAGCGACCGATGATTTATAGCGGCGGCGGCGTGATTTTGTCGGATGCCTCGCCCGAGCTCAATCAGTTCGTCAAAATGATGGGCGCCCCTTGCACCAACACCTTGATGGGCTTGGGTGCCTATCCCTTCACGGACAAGCAGTTTGTCGGGATGCCTGGTATGCATGGCACCTATGAGGCCAACATGGCGATGCAGCATTGTGATGTGCTGATTGCCGTCGGTGCGCGGTTTGATGATCGAGTCATTGGTAACCCCAAGCATTTCGCTCAAAATCCACGCAAAATCATCCATATTGACATCGATCCTTCGTCCATCTCCAAGCGTGTCAAGGTCGATGTGCCGATCGTGGGTAACGTCAAAGATGTTCTGGTCGAGTTGATGGCCCAGTATCAGGCTGCCGCTGCCGAAACGCGTCCAAACGCTGATGCGTTGGCGAAGTGGTGGCAACAGGTTGAGGTCTGGCGTGGCAAAGAATGTATGAAATTTGCCGACTCCGCTGAGCTAATCAAACCTCAGGCCGTGGTGCAAAAGCTTTGGGAGGTGACGGGCGGTGATGCTTACATTACCTCGGATGTCGGTCAACATCAGATGTGGGCAGCGCAGTATTACGGCTTTGATAAGCCACGTCGTTGGATCAACTCCGGTGGCCTTGGCACGATGGGTGTGGGCTTGCCCTATGCGATGGGCGTTCAGATGGCCAATCCTGGTGCAACCGTCGCTTGTATCACTGGTGAAGGCTCCATTCAGATGAACATCCAAGAGCTCTCGACGTGCCGTCAGTATCACCTGACGCCCAAGATCATCTGCCTGAACAACCGATATCTCGGGATGGTGCGTCAATGGCAGCAGATTGATTACTCCTCGCGTTATTCTGAGTCCTACATGGACGCGCTACCCGATTTCGTCAAACTGGCGGAGGCCTATGGCCACGTTGGCATGCGGATCGAAAAGCCTTCCGATGTGGATGGCGCTCTGCGCGAAGCGTTCAAGCTCAAAGATCGCCTCGTCTTCATGGACTTCATTACGGATCAAAGCGAAAACGTCTGGCCTATGGTCAAGGCGGGTAAGGGCTTGACCGAAATGTTGCTCGGTTCTGAAGATCTTTAAGGGGACCGCCATGAAACATATTATTTCTGTTCTGATGGAAAACGCGCCTGGTGCGCTGTCTCGCGTGGTGGGTTTGTTTTCCGCACGTGGTTACAACATTGAAACCCTGACCGTGGCCCCAACCGAAGACAACACGCTGTCTCGTTTGACATTGGTAACAATGGGTTCGGATGACGTGATCGAACAAATCACCAAGCATCTGAATCGGCTAGTGGATGTGATCAAGGTCGTAGACCTGACCGAAGGCCCTCATATTGAGCGTGAGCTCATGTTGATCAAGGTTCGAGCGGTGGGCAAAGAACGTGAGGAAATGAAACGGATGGCGGATATTTTCCGTGGTCGTATCATCGATGTCACGGACAAGGCCTACACCATCGAACTGACGGGTAACCAAGACAAGATTCAGGCGTTTATCGACGCCTTGGATCGAAGTGCGATTTTGGAGACGGTCCGTACAGGGGTCTCTGGAATCGGTCGCGGCGAGCGTATCCTAAAGCTGTGATCTGCTACTGAATATAAAAAGTTTTTCCAATTATCCATTGCATTCATTTACAAAAATCTGGAGCCTAGAATGAAGGTTTTTTACGATAAAGATTGTGACTTGTCCCTAATCAAAGGCAAGACAGTTGCCATTATTGGCTACGGCTCACAAGGTCATGCGCACGCGCTCAACCTGCATGAGTCGGGCGTCAAAGTTGTGGTGGGTCTGCGCAAAGACGGCGCCTCCTGGAATAAAGCGGCAAACGCTGGCTTGAAAGTCGCCGAAGTCGCCGATGCGGTCAAATCAGCTGACTTCGTCATGATGTTGTTGCCTGATGAAAACATCGGTCAGGTGTATCGTGAAAGCGTCCACAACAATATCAAGCCTGGCGCAGCATTGGCTTTTGCTCACGGCTTTAACGTGCATTACGGTCAAGTGGCCCCGCGTGCAGATATCGACGTGGTCATGATTGCTCCCAAGGCACCAGGCCATACTGTCCGTGGTACTTATTCGCAGGGCGGCGGCGTGCCAGCCCTGGTCGCCGTTCACCAGGACAACTCTGGCTCAGCCCGCGATGTGGCCTTGTCCTACGCTTGCGCGATCGGTAGTGGCCGCGCAGGGGTCATCGAGACAAACTTCCGCGAAGAAACCGAAACAGACTTGTTCGGCGAGCAGGCCGTGTTGTGTGGCGGTACGGTTGAGCTGATCAAAGCAGGTTTCGAGACTTTGGTCGAGGCAGGCTATGCACCAGAAATGGCCTACTTTGAGTGTTTGCATGAGCTCAAGTTGATCGTTGATTTGATCTACGAAGGCGGCATCGCCAATATGAACTACTCAATTTCGAACAACGCCGAGTTTGGCGAGTACGAGACAGGCCCAAAGATCGTGACCGATGCAACACGTGCGGCAATGCGTCAGTGCTTGACTGATATTCAGACCGGTGAGTACGCCAAGCGCTTCATTCTTGAAAATCAAGCAGGCGCGCCTGCGCTGATTTCGCGCCGTCGTATCAATGCTGAGTCGCAAATCGAAGTAGTGGGTGCTAAGTTGCGCTCCATGATGCCTTGGATTGCCGCGAACAAATTGGTCGATAAGACTAAGAACTGATTTGGTTTAAATCAGTAAGCATTTGAAACACGCCCCTCGGGGCGTGTTTTTTTGGGTTAACCTTCTACCTACAATGAATACACCTCTCTATCCACACCCGATTATTGCCCGCGAGGGTTGGCCTTTTCTGGCTGGCTCGATCCTGATTGCTTTGCTTGTGACTTGGTGGTCGCCAGCTTGGTCTATTTTGTTCTGGATCATTGCGATTTTTGTGTTGCAGTTTTTTCGGGATCCTGCTCGCTCTGGGTCGACCGAGCCCCGCGCAGTCATCTCACCTGCTGATGGTCGAATTGTCGTGGTCCAAGAAACCGAGGATCCCTATGCCAAGCGCAAGGCGCTCAAGATCAGTGTTTTCATGAATGTTTTTAATGTGCATAGCAACCGATCGCCCGTGGATGGCGAAGTGCTGATGACGCAGTATTTCCCTGGCAAGTTTTTCAATGCCGCATTGGACAAGGCCTCCCTTGAAAATGAGCGTAATGCGATGGTTTTGCGAACGCCTGCAGGACACACCGTGACCGCCGTTCAAGTCGCTGGTTTAGTGGCCAAACGTATTCTTTGCTATACCAAACAAGGCGAAACCCTGTACCGCGGTCAGCGTTATGGTTTTATAAGGTTTGGTTCGCGCGTTGATGTTTACTTACCCCTAGGCTCACGCCCCCGCGTGGCGATTGGTGATAAGGTCAGTGCCACCACAACCGTGTTGGCCGATTTGCCCGATACAACAGAGTGATAAAAATCCATGCCCGTTGATCCTTTGCGCGATCCAGCACAACGCCACCGCAGTATTTATTTACTGCCCAACGCGTTCACGACCGCCGCTTTGTTTGCGGGGTTTTATGCTGTTGTACAAGCCATGAATAATCGCTTCGAAATGGCTGCGATCGCTATTTTTGTCGCGATGGTCCTCGACGGAATGGATGGACGCATTGCGCGACTGACTAAAACAACCTCGGCGTTCGGTGAACAGTACGACTCTCTTTCGGATATGACGTCCTTCGGTGTCGCACCCGCGCTCGTGATGTACGAGTGGATGCTGCATGACTTAGGGCGCTGGGGATGGCTCGCTGCTTTTGTGTATGTGTGTGGTGCGGCCTTGAGGCTTGCGCGGTTTAACACCAACATCGCCGTGGTCGACAAAAGGTTTTTCCAAGGCTTGCCTAGCCCTGCGGCCGGTGCGTTGATTGCTGGTTTTGTCTGGTTGGTTGTGGACAATCGCCTACAGGTCCCCAAAGAATTACTGGCTTGGACAGCCTTTGTGATTACGCTTTATTGTGGCGTGGCCATGGTGTCCAACTTACCTTTTTATAGTGGCAAGTCTTTCGCATTGGGGCGCAGCGTTCCCTTTTGGGTGATGCTGGTTTTTGTGGCCGTCTTTGTGTTTATTTCTAGCAATCCCCCCGTCATCCTGTTCGGCTTGTTTATTGTGTATGGCCTATCGGGATGGGGGGTTTGGTTATGGCGCTGGCAGCGCGCCAGCGCAAAAAACAATGCTTGAAAATTAACGACCTCTGTCGAAGTCACCCAGCGTCGCAGGATCGGGAGCGGGATGGAACCGGTTGACCAAGTTCCCTTTTGGTCCCATGTACACATACATCATCGATGCCCAAACATCGTCCTCTTTGTATCGATACGCCCAGACAATTTCGTGTCCCTTCGCGATGCCATATTTATTGGCGGGCTCACCAAATTCGCAGAGTAATTGCTGGTCAGTCCAACGACCGGTTGCCAGCTTTTGAAAATTGGCATCCGTCAGAAGCTGTTGCAAACCGACAACGGTGCCTTGGGGCGTTGTATTCGTGCCCCAGGAGTATTGACCGTAGGGTTGCATTGTCCAGATCAAGCGCTGTGTGCCGTCCTCGCGTTTGCAGGTTGTGGAGGGTTTGCCCAGCTTTTGAATCGCTTCGGTCACCGACATGCCAGGTTTGACGGACGCGTAGTTCGCGCAACCCGCCAAAATAGCGATTGACGCTACAGCAACCGCCAGGCGACCAAGGCGCAGAGGTCGATTTGTGAGGGTATTGTCAGGTTTCAGAGAGGATGAAGTAGTCATTTTGGTCATCGCAGGGCTCTTTTCAGGGCAAATGATGGCTCTGGATAGAGCCACAAAGGTTCATTTTAGCCAATCGGCTATAATTCGGCAGCTTTATCGTTGTTCTTTATTATTTT
>JBILJA010000064.1:0-13264 GCA_044368775.1 Burkholderiaceae bacterium | reverse complement strand
GCTGAAGCTTGGGAACCTGTGGCAGAGTTGTGCGATAAAGTACTGACGGAGGATCAAAAAAAATCCCTCGCGCGCAATCATGATCGTCTTCATCTTTTAATTTTGCAACTCGCCTGTACACCAGAAACCTCGATTAGGCCTTTACAAGAACACTTCGCACTGATTCGTCAATTGTGTGGCGGTACAGATCTCAACAGAATTGCAAATAACATTTTGCAACTCGCTGACCATCAAGATCCTTGGCTTCAACGTGCGGCTAAAACACTGGCGGCAGGCGCCCCGGGCTCTGCGCGTCTAACCTTTGCTTTACTTGAGCACAGCAAATTACTCTCATTAGCAGAGATCTATCGCGTGGAGTGGTTGGCAGGGCTCATGGCAGCCTCACATGGCGACTTTGCTGAAGGCATTCGCGCATTACTGATCGACAAAGACAAACAGCCAAAATGGAACCCTTCAACGCTTGCGCAAGCCGATGAAGACTGGGTTAAAAAATTCTTTTCACTTCCTTTCCCCTCTGAACAACATCCTTTGTATCGCCTTGGAGACGCAACATGAGCAAGATTGCATTTATCGGTTTGGGCAACATGGGCGGACCGATGGCCGCTAACTTGTTAAAAGCTGGCCATCATGTCACGGTCTTTGATCTTGTGGAAAAGTCGATACAGACCTTGACAGAGCAGGGTGCTCAACGCGCCACGTCGGCGGCTCAAGCTGTCGAAAAGGCCGAGTTTGTCATCACGATGCTGCCTGCAAGCAAACATGTCGAGAGTCTTTACCTCGGTGACAACGGATTGCTCAAGCACTGTCCACCCACAGCGCTAGTGATAGATTGCAGTACGATCGCCGCCGACAGCGCACGCCGAGTCGCTCGTGCAGCCGCTGAGCTTGGACTGAGCATGATTGATGCGCCAGTTTCCGGTGGAACGGGAGGAGCGATCGCCGGGACACTCACCTTTATCGTTGGAGGTAATGCTGAGGATCTCGCTCGAGCGCGCCCCCTGCTCGAAAAAATGGGTAAAAATATTTTCCATGCGGGCGCGGCGGGTGCGGGGCAAGTTGCAAAAATTGCAAACAATATGCTGCTTGGCATCGCCATGGCGGGGACAGCTGAGGCGCTTGCACTGGGTGTTGCAAACGGTCTGGACCCAAAGGTTCTTTCGGAAATTATTACCAAAAGCTCAGGGTGCAATTGGTCAATCGAAAAATACAACCCCTGGCCGGGCGTGATGGAAAACGTTCCTGCCGGAAAAGGCTACGCGGGCGGGTTTGGTGTGGACTTAATGCTCAAAGACCTCGGACTTGCTTCAGAAGCTGCAATCAGCACAGGCTCGGTGATCGCACTAGGCGAATTGGCCCGAAATCTCTTCGCCTTGCATAGCAGTCAGGGCAGTGGTCAGCTAGATTTTTCCAGCATTGTCAACCTCATTAAACGGGAGGACTGAGAGCAAACGTGCCCCTTAAGACCCCGATGATGATTCGCGGGTCGAATAGGGCAAGGCAACGGTTTCTATCACAGAACCATGAGGCGCAGATACTCTAAGCTGTTGTCGATCATAGGCATCGAATGATGTTTCAAACAGCACCCATTGCGTTGTTTCTGTGCCTGTCCCGATCGTCGCAATATTAATCAAGCGACCACACGCTTGGTCGCTATGACTCTCTTCAAAAATGTCCGAACCTGGCACCAGTGCAAAATCAACACTGGTGGTCACCTTTCCCAAAGCCATACGTTTTTTGATGGTACCGCGATAATGGCTACGCGCCACAATCTCCTGGCCTGGGTAACAGCCTTTAGTGAAACTCACGCCCTCAATCAACTCGAGGTTGAGTGTCTGAGGAATAAAAAGATCCTGCGTCAGTGATTCAATCCAAGGAAAACCTGACTGTATGTCCTGAGCTTCCCAGTGCGCAGTTGAACCTTGTGTCCAATTCAGAACGAGCTTGTCACAAGCGACTTGGTGTTCTGGTCCTGCTATCCACCACCAACGGCTCATGCGAACCGCAACCGAGGATGCATGGATACGATCAGGCACTGCGATCCAAGTCCCCGTTGTAGTATGAAAAGTTTCCCAAGCATGTTGTGGCAGGGGGTGTCCTAGCGCCGCAGACAGGGATGGAATCTCTGCGTTTGAAGCCGCAACTCCGACAACCTCAACCTCTGCTTGTTTTAAAACGACCTTAGAGCGCAAAACAAACATCGACAAACGCTTTAAAACACTCGCCAAAATATCTTGACGCATGAAGCCGCGAACAAGCGGCACCTCATCTGGATTCGGTGCTTGCCCGAGGACCATTGTCGAGAGCAACCGACCTTGCGCCGTGCAATACCCCGCCAGACGGGATTGACCTATGCCCGGTGCCACAATATCGTTAGTCAACTGACCTTGCAAAAAAGTCAACGTATCTAGTCCTTTTGCCTCAAAGACGCCTAACTGAGGCAGCGGAAATACGGATACGGAGGCCTGAGTCAACGCAGTATGCGCAGTTTGACCAGCTGAAGAATGAAGAAACGGATGCATAAGGCCTCGAAGCACAATCACTTTTAAAGAAAACAAACAAGATATAGGCAATATTGAGGGAGTTAGTTTAGAAAACCCCTCCCTCATATTAAACTGTCACTCTTATGAGCGCCGTGAATAAACTATTCCTGTATGTGGTCTTGCCTTTGATCGTAGCCGTTGCCTTCGCGATGGGTGCTGTTTACTACTGGGTAAACCAACCCCTGCCTTTACCTAGCCCAAAAATCGATATTTTGGTGCCTAAAGGGGCTACCCCCGCCAGTATTGCGACTCAGATCAATCAAGCGGGCGTCACACTCAATCCGGCCGCCTTTGTTCTCATGGCGCGACTGACTGAATTGGATACAAAAATCAAAGCTGGGGGATACCAGCTTATTCAGGGCGATAGCCCGCTGCGGATACTACGCAGAATGGCACAAGGTGATATCACTTCGCGTCAAATCACGCTCGTTGAAGGCTGGAATTTGCGGCAAATCCGTGCTTTGCTTGCTCAACATTCGGATATCAAGCAAAGCATTCAGGGTGTGTCAGATAAAGATTTGCTGACACAGATCGGCCTTAATGCCCCCTTTGCTGAAGGTTTATTTTTTCCGGATACATATATTTTCCCAATTGGCACAACCGATCTTGAGATCCTTCAGCGAGCAGCCCGCGCGCAGCAACTCATTCTTGACAAATCATGGGCTGCTCGGCAAGACGATTTACCCCTGCGCTCTCCCTATCAAGCTCTGATTCTTGCCTCCATCGTTGAAAAAGAAACTGGTAAAGCGTCGGATCGCGCGCGCATTGCCGGTGTTTTTATCAATAGATTGCGTCTGAATATGCCGTTACAAACGGATCCGACTGTAATTTATGGCATGGGAGAAGCTTTTGACGGAAGAATTCGTAAAAAAGATCTTCAGACAGATCATGCCTGGAACACTTATACGCGCGGAGGTTTGCCGGTGAGTCCCATCTCGAGCGTTGGCGTCGCATCCCTTCAAGCCGCACTGAACCCAGAAAAACACGATTTTCTTTATTTCGTGTCAAAAGGTGACGGCAATAGCGCCTTTGCGCGAACACTCGCAGAACACAACAAAAATGTGTCGAAATACATCTTGGGTCGCAAACCATGAGTCAACTTCATCGCGGTCTTTTTCTTACCTTTGAAGGCGTCGATGGCGCGGGCAAAAGCACGCATGTCGGCTGGGCGGTCGAACAACTTAAAGCCAGAGGCATCAACGTCGTCTCGACGCGCGAGCCTGGCGGCACTGCACTTGGGGAAAAACTACGCGCGCTTCTCTTGCATGAACCGATGAGTTTAGAGTGCGAAACACTGCTTATGTTTGCCGCTCGTGCGCAACACCTACGAGAGGTCATCGAGCCCGCCCTTGAGGCAGGGTCCTGGGTGGTGTGCGATCGCTTTACGGATGCGACCTTTGCCTACCAGGGAGGAGGTCGTGAAATGGGTACAGAACGCATTGCCCTCCTTGAGCAGTGGGTTCACCCCCATTTACAGCCTGATTGCACTTGGCTATTTGATGTGCCTCTCGAGATTGCACGAGAGCGGCTAGATCGAACGCGAGATAAAGACCGATTCGAACAAGAAGCGGATACTTTTTTCTTGCGCACACGTGCAGTCTATCTTGCTCGAGCCTCCGAACATCCTCAGCGTTTTTCCGTGGTGGATGCCACCGCCTCAATTGATGACATTCGTTTGTCTTTGGCTCAAAAACTTGATGCTTTGGTCGTGCGGAGCAAACAAGTCTGATGCAAGCTCAATTTTTACCTTGGCACACTGAGATTGCGCGCGAATGGCTTGAAGCAAAAGATCGCTTCGCACATGCATGGCTGATTCATGGACTAGCAGGGATCGGAAAGCGTCAGTTTGCCTTTGCGGCAGCCGCCTCGTTGCTTTGCGAATCGCCTCGTCAAGGACTCGCTTGCGGACAGTGCCCAGCTTGTGGTTGGGTTGCAAAAGGCAATCATCCAGACCTTAAACGGATCCGCCCCGAAGCCGTCGCCGCCGAGGAGGGCGCTGAGCTTGGCACCGAAGACGAGTCTGGGATGGTCGAGGAAATCTCCACCCCCGAACCGGGTGGTGTGACGAAGCGCGCTCCCTCAAAAGACATTCGTGTTGAACAAGTTCGCTCGCTTGAGCCTTGGTTTAACAATGCGACCCACCGTGGCGGTTGGCGTGTCGCACTGATTTATCCTGCAGAGTCACTGACGACGATCTCTGGCAATACTTTGCTCAAAATGCTCGAGGAACCCCCACCTTCAACAATTTTTTTACTTGTTGCAGACGCACCTGATCGACTTCTACCAACACTGCTGTCGCGCTGCAGACGCCTGCCACTAGCGACGCCAAGCGTTGAGTCTGCCCGACAATGGCTGAAGGTCAATGGCGTCGCGCATTCGGATGATTGGCTCGCTGCAGCCGGTGGGGCTCCGCTTTTAGCTAAACAGCAATCAGAAAACGAAAGTAGTCCTTGCCCCGATTGGCTTGTCGATATTCTGACTTGTTTGGCACAAAACCGCCCAATCGATACGGGTGCTATCGCAGACAAACTCGCAAAATCAAGTCCCAAAACTTGGCTAGATGCACTTCAGCGTCTCTCCATTGATCTGAATCTCAGTGCCCATGGCCTGCCATGTCGCTACTATCCTTCTATGCAAAAGCAACTCCAAACGATCGGGTCGCACGAGCGTACAGTTTCATTGACTCAGCTGACAGCGTGGCTCAACGAGCAAAAGCGCGTAGCGGGTCACCCACTGAATGCAAAGTTATTTGCTCAGGCTGTCCTGCAGAGACTTTTGCAGTCCTGTCAAGTTAAAGCATCCGGATAAATATAAATGTTTGTTGATTCACATTGCCACGTCAATTTTCCTGAACTTGCTGCCCAAATGCCTGACATTTTGGCACGCATGAAAAACAATGGTGTCGGGCGAGCGCTATGCGTGAGTGTCAACCTTCCGGATTGGCCTGGTTTGCTTAAACTTGTCGAACAGCACGATGAGCTCTATGCCTCTGTTGGTGTACATCCAGACTATGAAGACACCATCGAGCCCACCGTCGAGGACCTGATCGAGCGCAGCGCACATCCAAAAGTCATCGCAATCGGTGAAACAGGACTGGATTATTTCCGCCTAACAGGTGACCTCTCTTGGCAGCGTGAGCGGTTTCGACGGCATATCAGAGCGGCAAGACATACGCAATTACCTCTAATTATCCACACCCGCTCCTCGTCTCAAGATACTCTCGATATTATGAGAGACGAGGGCGCTCAGGAAGCACGTGGTGTCATGCATTGCTTTACAGAGTCATGGGAAGTCGCGCAAGCCTCGATGGACTTGGGTTTTTATATTTCTTTTTCGGGTATTGTGACCTTCAAGAAGGCCACCGAACTCCAAGAGGTTGCGCGTCGCATGCCCTTGGATCGTATATTGATTGAAACGGACTCACCCTATTTGGCTCCCGTGCCACACCGTGGCAAGCTCAACGATCCCTCAAAAGTCATTCATGTCGCGGAAATGATCGCGACTTTAAGAGGCACGAATATCAAAGAGATTGAAGAAGCCTCAACTAAAAACTTTTTCAATTTATTCAATAAGTTAAAAGAATAATTTAATGTTAAATATTTGTAGCATATTATTTAATTTTTAATTTATTTTAGTAACGTAAACCTTTGTTTTTAAACAATTTATTAAATTTAACGATCCGGTTATGAATTTATCCATTCCGTACTTTAAGTATTATGCATTAAAAATGCTGCTTATGACGCTAGTCACAAGCCTCCTCGGGATAGCATTACTGAGCCCTGCGAAGGCGGCCGATCCAAAAGATTTCTGGTTTTATATCATCAACGATCATGATCAACAGCTCAAGGATTTACTGCGCAAAGGCATGGATCCAAACAGGAAAAGTCCTAATCAGCAAACACCCCTTACCTTAGCAGCTCGGGAAAACTCCTGGAAAGCCTTTGATGTGCTGTTGGCAAGCCCAAAGATTGATGTCAACTTAACCAATGCGCATAACGAAACGCCGCTGATGTACGCCGCACTGGTGGGGGATCTGCCCCGCACTCAGCAAATCCTATCAAAGGGCGCCAAAGTCAACCAACCTGGTTGGTCAGCACTTCATTACGCAGCGATTAAGGGACACTCAAAAATAGTGTCTTTGCTGATTAGCAAAGGGGCGAGCGTCAATGAACACTCTCTAGATGGCGATACGCCGTTAATTTTAGCGGTTCGCTCAGGCGATACTGACACCGTTCAAGCGTTGATTAAAGCTGGCGCAGACCCCTTACTCTCAAATTTCAAAGCGCAAAACGCGATTGAAACTGCGCAGTCTGAAGGCAGAAGGTCACTCGCCACAGCACTTGAAAAAATTGCCGCGGCTCGAAAAGCCAAAAATCAACCCTGAGCACGGAGCTTTTTTATTACGCTTCTATTGAGAATCCCTCTGAGCTCAGAGTAGGGCACCAAAATAGTAGGCATTCCTAAAGCGTAAGGCCCCAAGACGTAGTGTCCATAGGTGACAGCGATACCCTCTTTCATCAGAGCGACATTGTCAGAGAAGTAAAAAGGCCATGTTTCAAGATAAGCCGCAAGATCGGTCTGGGCAAATTCATTTTCCATCAGCCACTGGGCATGCTTCTTTTTAAGCACCTCTTCGAAAGCCTTCATCCGTCCCGGTAGGACAAAATCACTCAAAGTAAAGATCTTGTCCAGAGTGGGAGACCAGTTCACATACATTGCCGTTGACATGCCATGCGCACCTCCCGTGTAGGCATAGCTATAGAGCTCAGTCACAACAATCGAAGCCGTATCACGTATGACCTCAGCACTCAGAACGATCTCATAACGGTCGTCCGCGGTGTTCCAAAAAGCCTTCGCCAAATCACCTAGATTGATGAATGTTTTGCCATGGTCGACATCCATCAACGCAATTTCCAGCTGTGAACGCACTAGAAATGCACTGAATCTCGGGTGCGCTTCAAAATCCAATCGTTTGAAGGTAATCGAAGGACAATCATCACCAGAACAATTGGGTTTGGTCAGCGTTTTACTCAAAATTCGATATTGAGGCTCACGCTTTACTTTTGAATCTGAAGCCGAAGAGGCTGTATGTGAATTGACCGCAATCTTGAGAATAGGTTGATTCTGTTTCGCACGCGCATTCGAGTCGTAGCATCCTAGCAAAGTGACTAGAACACTACCTAATAGTAAAAAACGAATGAAATGAAATGTCAGAATCTTAGGGCATCCGTTATGTTGTCGCGGAGCGCTTCTGGCGATGTATTGGGTGCAAAGCGTTTTAACACCTCGCCATCTCTACTGACTAGAAATTTTGTGAAATTCCATTTGATCGCCTTTGTGCCCAGCAGTCCAGGACGACTACTTTTAAGCCATTGATACAACGGATCGGCTTGCGCACCATTGACCTCAATTTTTGCAAACATCGGAAAGCTCACACCATAATTAAACGTACAAAAGCTCTGAATATCCTTTTCATCGCCGGGCTCCTGATGGCCGAACTGATTGCATGGAAAACCCATCACAACCAATCCTTGCGAGACAAACTCCTCATGTAGTAACTGCAAGCCACTGTATTGCTTCGTAAAACCGCATTTTGAAGCGACATTCACGATTAAGAGTACTTTTCCAGCAAACGCACTCAATGGCACTTCATCGTTCGTGATGGTGTGCAGACCGATGACGGGTAAAGTCATGATGAGGTCCTTAACGAAGAGAGGAAAAGGCTTCGATCGCGCGTACCCGACTGCTGCGTAGATCGACAATTTGATTGGGATAATTCAGTGACTGACGCGATATGGGAGTCGGATCATGAATCTCTTTATTTGAAAGCGAGGCAAGCTCAGGCAACCAGTGGCGAATGAACGCTCCCTCAGGATCAAATTTTTCGGATTGACTGATTGGATTAAAGACGCGAAAGTAGGGTGCAGAATCGGCGCCTGTCGAGGCGCTCCATTGCCAACCGCCGTTATTGGCGGCAAGTTCACCATCGATCAGATGTTGCATAAAAAATCGTTCACCCAAACGCCAATCGATCAGAAGATTTTTTGTCAGATACATCGCGACCACCATGCGTAGTCGATTATGCATCCAACCTGTCTGAACAAGTTGTCGCATTGCCGCATCGACAATAGGTACGCCCGTTTTTGCTTGACACCATGCCTCAAAATCTGTCGGCGCTTGACGCCATTGGACAGCGTTAGTCTCTGGCCTCATAGGCTGATGCATCGAAAGAGAAGGGTATCCATACAATAGATGCTGATAAAACTCTCGCCAGAGCAGCTCATTCATCCATGTAGTGATGCCTTCTTGACCGGTTCCAAGCTCACCATGGTTGAGTCGCAACGCTTGTTGCCAGCATTGCGATGCTGAAACCAAGCCAGCGGCGAGATAGGGTGACAGAGTGCTGGTGCCAGGAATAGCGGGAAAGTCTCGATCACGCTTGTAATGCGACATGCGTTCATCAGCAAAGTTTGCCAACCTGTCCAGGGCAACCTGTTCACTTGCGGGCCAACCCGAAACGATCGCCTGCGTCGAAGGGCTCCAGCCAGGAAGACGCTCCGGAATCGGATCAGACTGAAGCGTTGAGTTTTTCACCTGGGGCTGAGGAATCGGCAAGGGATGATAAGGTGCTACCCGAAGCTTTTCACGACAGGCTTTAGAAAAGGGCGTAAAGACACGGTAGTAATTATCCGAGCCTGTTTTGACACTCCCAGGGACAAGCAAGGTATTACCGTGATGACCGACGAGAGAAATACTGTGCTCGGCTAATCGTGCATAAGAGGCTCGATCGCGTCGACGCTCATTGACACCAAATTCACGATTGCAATGTACCTGCGTCACCCCGTGCTGTTGACAAAACGACAACAAGGCTTGTGGGACATCGCGCCAATCTGGAACAGTGAGGATTTTGAGTGGAACATTCACTCGGGCCAATGATTTAGATAGCGCACGTAACGCACGTAACCAAAAATCTACCTTATGCGGGGAGTCTGCGTGCTCAGCCCATTGGGAAGGCGAAAGAATGAACAAGGCGATCGCATCTTTCTGAGCCATGGCAGCGGTGAGAGCGGGCTGATCACTCATCCGTAAATCCGTTCGAAACCAGCAAAGTGTCGTCATCTTTCGTTACCTTGCATGCCAACGCTTAACTGCAGCCAGTGTGCTACTCACATGTTGATCAGGGTTCAAACTGCTATGCACAAAATAAATTTTAGAGTCAGGTGTCACAACATATGAAATTCGACTCGCCATACTAGAAGTGAAAAAAAGAGTCGCGTCATATGCGCGCATCACCGAGCGCTGCGCATCAGAAGCCACCGCAAATTTGCCACCGCATGGTCCAAGTGAAAACTTCTCCAATGTCGCCATGTCATCGCCAGAAACACCCACAACCGTGGCACCGTATTTCGAAAACTCTTCGGCGGCCTCAGCAAAAAGATTCGCCTCGATGGAACAACCGCTCGTAAAAGCTTTTGGATAGAAATAAACAACCACAGGACCTTTTTTCAAATTGTCCTCTAAAGAAAAGCGGTAAGGTTTACCTGCAAACGCAGCGTCTAAAACAAATAGAGGCGCGTCTTGTCCAGCCTTGAGTTGAGCGTATGATGTACCCATAGGCAACAAAAGTAGCAGGGCACTCAGTAAGCGGAGAATGTTGTTAAATATTGGCATCACGGGCCTCGCCCCAGAGATCAATCATAGAGATCTTAAAAAGTATATAAATAGACTATTGAATTGAGATTAACAATTTATCACTCGCAATGGGGAATCACATGACTAAACCATACGAAAAATCCTTGGGTGTCACGTTATCTTTCTTAGTTGTTTTGTGTGGATTGAGTCTAGGAGGCGCCAGCCACGCTCAACGCGCCATGCCATTACCTCCGCCCCCAACCATTATTTGGCCAGACGAACGTCCCACGGAGCCTGCCCGCTGGACCCAAGAGGATGTCACACCTGAGCAAAAGTATGAAACAGCTCGAAAAGAGTCAATCGCCGCTCAACAAGTGGCTGTTGATATGTGCAAAACATTACCCCAAATAGATCAGCCAGTCTGCCTCGCGCAAACTCGATTAGAGTATGCAAAAGAAATGGCAGATATCAAAGCAAAATTTGGGGTGACTCGATAAGAGGGCGACTTAATTAAAGCGCCCCTTGAGTCCGCCAACACTGAAACGACCTGCACCGAGCAGCGCAATCGAAAGTGCGCCAAATAAATACAAGCCTTGTAACTCCAGCAGCCATCCGCCCGTTTTTGTCAGATGAAAAAGTTGGTGCGTGTGCGCGAGATACACGGCAACTAGCATATTAAATACCAAAACGAGTGCACCTGGACGCGTCAGAAAACCAATGATGATGAGAACGGGAGCGATGATTTCGCCCAAAAACACACCATAAGACAACCAGGCTGGCCAGCCATTGGCCTGCACCAAGGCCGTTATTCCAGAGATGCCATTCATCATCTTGTGTAAGCCATGCATCAACATCAACACACCCACAGACAAACGAAGCACAAGTTTGCCATAGTCATCGAAGCGGCTCATTCAGTTTCCTTTACTCATTAACGTCACGCATCTTAACCGGCGATTCGGTATGATTGAGACAAACGTATTAAAACGTATTTCGGATGTTGTACTGGGAGAAAATAATGAGTGAAGCGGTCAAATACGAACAAGAGGGCGGAGTCGTGACTCTCACCCTCAATGAACCCGAAACGCGCAATGCTTTGTCACCCGCCATTATGGATGCCATTGTAGATTATGTCGCGCGAATTAATGCGGACTTGACGGTCGGTTGTGTGATTTTGACTGGTGCAGGCGACGGATTTTCCTCTGGTGGAAACGTTAAACGCATGCAAGACCGCAACACCGCAACAGTTCAAAAAGCACCTGTGGATATTCGCGCTTATTACACAACCGGTATCCAACGCATTCCACTCGCGCTCAACACCTTAGACGCACCCATCATTGCGGCGGTAAATGGTGCAGCAATTGGTGCTGGCTGTGATCTTGCCTCGATGTGTGACATTCGCATTGCAGGTCGCAGTGCCAAGTTTGGCGAAAGTTTTGCCCGTATGGGGTTGGTCTCCGGCGATGGCGGTGCGTGGTATTTGCCCAAAGCGGTCGGCCTATCAAAAGCCTATGAAATGACCTTTACAGGCGACTTTGTCGATGCAGAGGAGGCCGCGCGCATCGGTCTCGTCTCCAAGGTGGTTGATGATGACCACTTGATGGATGAGGCGCGTGCGATGGCCCAACGAATCGCTTCACACCCAGTGCACTCTATTCGTATGAGCAAGCGACTGATCCGCGACTCTCATCATGTCAGCTTGCCCGTAGCGCTCGATATGGCAGCCGCTTCACAAGCGCTTGTGCAAACAACCCACGATCATAAGGAGGCTGTCCTTGCTTTTGCAGAAAAACGGAAACCCAAGTTTGAAGGGCGATAAATGAAAATATTGAAACTCCCATTCCTTGGCGCAAGCGAAAAAGATCTATTTATCCATAAGCAATAACCGCATAATGTATATTATGTAAAGTAAAGGATTTCAGTCAATGAAAGTCTGTATTTATGGTGCTGGCGCTGTGGGCGGTCATCTGGCCGCCCGCCTTTGTGCTGCCGGAAAGCATGAAATCTCAGTGATTGCTCGCGGTCCACAACTACAAGCCATCAAAGAGCGTGGCCTGACGGTTTCCCGCGGTGAGGAAATCCACACAGGTCGCCCGCAACATGCAACTGACGACCCAAGCACTTTAAGCCCACAAGATGTCGTCATCGTGACCCTAAAAGCGCAAGCGCTTCCAAATGCTGCCGCCTCGATCGAGTCCTTACTCGCACCCAACGGCGTCGCAGTGTTTGCCATCAATGGAATTCCTTGGTGGTGGCATAAAGGGCTGAACGTCCCTCAAACTCCCCTCTTTCCCCTTGACCCGCAAGGAGAGCTTTGGAGTCGCCTTCGAGATAAAACCATAGGTTGCGTGATTTATTCGCCAAACGAGGTCATTGAGCCTGGCGTGATCCGCAGCGCACCCAAAGATCGCTGGATGCTTGGCGAGCCAGACGGCACAGAGACGGAACGCTTGCGCCAAGTTGCCGAGATTTTTCAGTCCTCAGGCATTCGTGGCCTCGCGACCACAGAGTTACGCTATGAAATTTGGTACAAGCTGCTCATTAATTGTGGCTTAAATCCCGTGGCCGCTTTGACGCGACTGCCTACGCCGCTGATGAATAAAAATCCCCACATCATCGCGCTACGTAAAGCCGTCATGCTGGAGGTCACGGATATTGCCTTGGCCTGCGGGACCGATCTTCGCGGCAAAATTGATCTCGATGAGCTGTGCACACCGACAAAGCGTTCAGGATCGAATCGTGCATCCATGCTGCAAGATGTCTTGGCGGGTCGTTCGCTCGAACACGAGGCCATTTTGGGGATTGCCGTGGGTTTAGCGCAAGAGCACGGTGTTTCTGCACCGCGTTGCGAACTCATGCTTGGATTGATGCGTGGACTTTCTGAGTCTATGGAGCAGGACGGTTAAAAAACTACTTAAACGCCGCGCGTAGTTCTCGCACACCCAAAGCCAACACCCGTGCATCAACACCCACAGCCACAAACGTGCAGCCTAATTTTAAGTAGTGTTGCGCCAAGGTCCTATCAGGAGTCAAGATACCCGCCGCCTTGCCGTGCTTGAGGATGGTGGCAATTCCTTTTTCGATGGTCGCAACAA
>JBILJA010000063.1:0-13375 GCA_044368775.1 Burkholderiaceae bacterium | reverse complement strand
TGTCGCGGAAGCCGCGGCATTCGCGGGTCCGACAGGAAGTCTGAGGAGGTCATCGAGTGAGTCGATATTGTATTGAGGCGTTTGTGCTTGAATTTGATAGTTGATGTTGTTGGCGGGATTCAGCCAAAACGAAGACGTTGTTTGCGCGCTGCCTGATAAAGGTAGCAAAACGTTTTGAGCAAGATCCTGAGGTGTTAGACCCATGCCTTGCATCCTAGTCCGATCCATTTTTAAGGCAATGGAGGGTTGGTCTAGGCGTTGATGAACATGGACATCAGCGGCGCCCGGAATGGCTGCGATTTTACTGACTAGTTTCGAGGCGAGTTCATGGTTGGCGCGGTAGTTGTTGCCGACGATTTGCACATCGATCGCCGCGGGTGTGCCGAAATTTAAAATTTGCGTCACGACGTCGGCAGATTGATAAAAGAATTCAACGCCCGGAAAGCGCTCGCGCAGGATCGGGATCAGCTCGTCCATATACTCCAGGCTTGGTCGATGACCGGGCTTGAGTGAAATCATGATGTCTGCATCAAACGAGCCAATCGTTCCCGAACGACTATAAGAGAGGTTGATGCCGCTGTTGGGTAAACCGACATTATCAAGAATGCCTTCTAAGTCTTTTGCGGGAATAACCTCTCGAATGACTTTTTGAACCTCATCGGCCAGAATCGCGGTACGCTCGACGCGTGTACCTGTCGGGGCGCGCATATGCAGATTGATCTGACTCGTATCGACAAAGGGAAATAAATCGCGGCCAAGAATGAAAAAGATGCTGCAGGACAAGAGACAAAAAGCGAGAAAGCCCGCAATGAATTTTTTACGGTTGCTCAAGAGGTGACCGAGCAACAACACGTAGCTCGCGCGAAATACTTCGAAGCGAGCGTTGAAGCGAACATGAACCTTGTGAATCCACCGCCCCACCGGGCCTGGCTTGCCCGCATCCTTGAGCATGAGATAGGCGAGCGTAGGCACGAGCGTGCGGGAAAGCACATAGGACGCGAGCATTGCGAAGCTGACTGCTTCGGCCAACGGTACGAATAAATAACGCGCGACACCACCTAGAAAAAACATCGGTACGAACACAATACAGATCGAGAGCGTGGCGACAAAAGTAGGAATCGCGATCTCGCCAGCGCCATCGAGCACGGCCTGATAAAGATCCTTGCCCATGTGGATATGGCGCTCAATGTTTTCGATGGTGACGGTGGCGTCATCGACCAAAATGCCGACGGCAAGCGCCAACCCCCCTAGGGTCATAATGTTGATGGTCTCACCTAGCAGATGAAGGGCGATCAACGAGGTAAAAATTGAGAGCGGAATCGAGATCGCGATGATTGAGGTGGTGCGCCAGTTTCCCAAAAACAGCAGCAGCATCAGTGCGGTGAGACCACCAGCAATCAATATTTCATGAATCACGCTTGCCAGAGCTTTCTCGACAAAGATGGATTGATCGCCCAGTAGTCTGACATCGATGCCCTCGGGTAACAAGGGTAGGATGGAGGGCATCTTTTCCTTGACATCGCGGACGATATCTAGCGTAGAGGCACCACCATTTTTAAGTGCCGTCAGGATCAGGCCGCGCTCACCATTTTGACGGACAATGTTGATCTGTGGTGAGAAGCCATCGCGGACGTGTGCCACCTCACGCATATAGGTTGTTGCACCGTTGACGGTTCTGATGGGGATGTTGTTGAGCTCGGCAATCGAGGTCGGTGAGGAGTTCAACGAGATATTGAATTCGACATCGTCGATCTTTGCAGAGCCGGACGGTAGGGTGAGGTTCTGAGCTGTAATGGCGTTCACGACGTCCGAGGAGGTCATGCCCTTGGCACGTAAGGCCTCTGGGTCGATATCGACCGAAACGGCGCGCACTTTACCACCGAAGGGGAAGGGCACCGCAATACCCGGAATAGTGATGAGTTGTGGGCGTACGATGTTCAGGGCAGCGTCGAATAAATCTTTTTCGGAAAGCGTTTTACTCGACATACCAATCTGAATCACAGGAATCGATGAGGCCGTGTACTTAATAATCAGAGGTGGCGCCACACCTTGAGGCATTTGTCTGAGGGCGGATTGCGAAATCGCGACGACTTGCGAAATAGCGGTTTGAATATTCGCTTTGGGTTGAAAGTAGATCTTGATGATCGAGATGCCGCCGAGCGAGCGCGACTCAATGCGTTCGATGTCGCTGACGGTCGTTGTGATGGAACGTTCATGATTTTGGGCAATCCGGTTGCCCATTTGTTCGGCGGATAAACCACGATAATTCCAAATGACACTAATCACTGGAATATCGATTTCAGGTAAAACGTCGACGGGTGTGCGCTGGATCGCCAGTGGCGCGGAAAGCAGAATGAGAAGAGCCATCACGATAAACGTGTATGGCTTATCTAGTGCGATCCGAACAATCCACATCCTGAATACCTGCGTTAAGCGCCTACGTTCTGCTAGCCAGTATGGCTGTACTCGTCAGATCAGCACGCAATAAGTATAGAGAAACTGCATTGTGGAGGATAGATGTATTTCAATATTGCAACGATGCGGGTTGTAGATAGGTCATATTTAAGGGTTTTCCCTAGATGAGGTGCGCTGCAAGTACTCCTGTTCTAAGACTTCCATGAGTTGCTGAACCTTCATGGGTCGAGCTTGGGCATACGCGCGTCCGGCCCAGAGGCTTTGATATTCGCCGTCATCATGTTGCACAGCGATTTGTCGCAATGGGGTTGTTAGGGTGTTCTGAAGAGGGAAGGGCAGATGGGGCTGTCCCTGCATGGCGTCGATGAACGCATTGCGCAGGCCTTGCGCACGTCTGCCGGAAAAGCCGTGGGTGAAGGCGGTCCCTCGGGTCGGTTTAGTGAGTAAGAAATGCTTATGTGCAGGTGTTGCGCCTGATTCATCACAAACCAGAAATGCAGTGCCCATTTGTGCCGCCGCCGCACCGGCAGCCTGAGCCAGGGCAATGTCATTGCCCGTCATGAGGCCACCAGCCGCGACAACAGGAATACGGAGTGCTGCCGTGAGTTGTCTGACGAGAGTAAGGGTGGAGGTATCCTCATCAAGCGGATCGGGCTGAAAGGTTCCGCGATGACCACCCGCCTCGATCCCTTGAGCGACCACAAAATCGACACCTGCCGCCTCGATCGCTTGTGCTTCGGCTAAACAGGTTGCGGTGACCCCCACAGTGATCCCTAACAAGCGTGCGCGCTCGAGTACCTCTGGTTGTGGTAAACCAAAGTGAAAGGTCAGTACTGCAGGACGGTGTAGCCAAACAGGCTCAAGCATGGCCTTTAAGTCAGGAGTAAAAGGGGGTTGGGGGCTGGCTAGTCTGAGGTCTTGGGTGATCTGCAGGCGCTTGAGCGCGGTGATGGCCTGATGCTGAAGCTCAGCACTGGGTGTGGGGATTTCTTGAAAGACGAAAAAATTGGCATTAATGGGACCCGAGGTCAGACGCTTGGCCGCGGCAAGATCATCACTGATTTTTTGAGGTGGGCTGTAGGCAAAGCCAAAGCTGCCCAGGCCGCCCGCCTGTGTCACCCCGGCAACTAATGCTGGAGTATTGATCCCACCCGCCATAGGGGCTTGAATAATCGGCACACGTAATTGATTCAGAGCAAATGCCATGGTCGAGTCCGCCTTTTGAGGGTTGGTTGATCCATTCTATCCCCGGAATGCCGTATATCATTACTGATAAGTGAGAAAAGATTAAAGACTGAATAGAATTATTTAGTGGCCAAGACTAGGGCGGCGGGAGACCATGCCATGAAAAATGAACGACTGTTGACTTTTGTGCAAGCGATGAGTCGCTTACTCGAAGGTAAACCGCACGAACCTCTGATTTTGGAGCGAGGGGGCGCACTGCTAGAGGAGCTTGTCAAACAGGATGACTGGTTGCCCGAAGCCTTCACACGACCTCATCCACAGTTTTATCAACAATATCTGTTGTATGCGGATCCCTTAGAACGCTTTTCAATGGTGAGCTTTGTTTGGGGACCCGGGCAAAAGACCCCTGTTCACGATCATATGACTTGGGGACTCATCGGCATGCTGCGTGGGCAGGAAATCGACACGCACTACTTCAAAGAATCTGATGGTCATTATCGTCGTGGTGACAGCCGCTTATTGTTGCCAGGACAGGTGGGCGCAGTGTCACCCGCGACGCACGACGTACACGAAGTTGCCAATTACTACGCAGATCGTACCTCCATTAGTATTCACGTCTATGGTGGAAACATTGGTCGGATACATCGTCATGTGTTTGATCCTGTGTCTGGTCAGGAAAAATCATTTGTCTCGGGCTACAGCAACGATGTCGTCCCTAATCTTTGGAATTAAGTCAGATGCAGAGTATTGCCAACCTCAATATTGATACGTGTCACTATCAGGCTGTTCGTCAGGAATTGTTGGATAAAAGCGAAATCGCTTTTTTGGATGTGCGCGAAGAAGATCCGCATGCCCAGTCACATCCTTTGTTTGCTGCTAATTTTCCGTTGTCACGCGTCGAGCTTGATGCCTATAGTAAATTACCGCGTCGTGATGCTTGGCTTGTGACGCTCGATGAGGGCGATGTGCCTCTCGACCATTCGGATGCGATGCGTGCGGCGCAAAAATTGGTGAGTCTTGGCTATACCCGCGTGAGTGTTTTTGCCGGAGGCGTACGTGCCTGGGCCGCTGCGGGGGGAGAGCTCTTTAAAGATGTCAATGTGCCGAGCAAGTCCTTTGGCGAGTTGGTCGAAGCGCGACAACACACACCCTCGCTGTCTGCTCAGGAAGTCAAAGCGTTGATCGATGAAAAAGCCGATGTGGTGATCGTGGATGCACGACGGTTTGACGAGTACAACACGATGAGCATTCCTACTGCAATTAGCTGTCCGGGAGCTGAGCTGGTGCTGCGGATCGCCGAGCTGGCTCCGCGACCCGAGACGCGCGTGATTGTGAATTGCGCAGGTCGTACGCGCAGTATTATCGGTACACAGTCCTTAATCAATGCGGGCATCCCCAACCAGGTTTCTGCCTTGCGCAATGGCACGATTGGCTGGACGCTTGCCGAGCAAGTCTTAGATAAAGGGCAAACCAGAAAGTTTTCCGAAGTCTCGCAGGTCACGATAAAGAGCGCGGCCGAGCGTGCGCGACGTGTCGCCGATCGCGCGGGCGTCAAACGCGCAACGCTTGAAGAGATAAAAATCTGGCGAACTCAGACTGGACGCACGACTTACTTTTTTGATACCCGTAATCCCGAAGAGTTTGTGGCGGGCCACCTACTAGGCTTTCGCTCGACGCCGGGTGGTCAGTTGGTACAAGAAACCGAGATGGTCGCGCCTGTGCGCGGTGCTAGATTGGTGCTGGCTGATTCTGATGGTGTGCGCGCCAATATGACTGCCTCTTGGCTCGCACAGATGGCATGGGATGTCTATGTCTTGGATGGTGCTGACGCGCAGGCTTTTAGCGCCAAGGGCGTTTGGCAGCCTGAACTGCCAATGCTCCCGCAGGTTCCCTCTATTGATTGTGAGCGCTTGGCTGCACACCTAGATAAGGCGACTTCGGGGTCGGACACAATCGTGGTCGATCTGGGACGTCATGCTCAATACGTGCAAGCGCACATTCCTGGTGCGCGTTACGTGTTGCGTTCGCAATTCAAAGAAGCTGTGATGCAGTTGCCGAAGGCCTCGCGCTATGTGTTGACCTGTCCGGATGGTGCGATGGCGCGGTTTGCGTACAAGGAGTTTTCCCAAGCGCTGCGTCATGCGCAAGCTGATACTGAAGTGCTCGTCCTGGAGGGAGGCACGCAGGCATGGCGCGAAGCGAGTCTCGCGCTAGAAAAAGGACCGACGCATTTGGTGTCACCCGCGCTCGATCGGTACAAGCGGCCGTATGAGGGGACAGACAATGCCCGTGAAGCGATGCAGGGCTATCTCGACTGGGAGTTCGGCTTGGTCGAACAGCTCGGACGAGACGGCACGCATCACTTTTGGGTTTTATAAAAATCCTGATAGTCAGCAAAGGCTAGCGAAGTACTTTGCTGGCTTTTGCTTTTTCGATCAGCGCGACAGCATCCACAGGTAATAAAAAACCTTCTTTTGTTGCGCTCTCAGAAGCTTTTATCACAGCTGCGACATAGCCCTCGTGATTGCCATAACGCTCCTCCAAAGACAAGCGCGGATCTTGATTTGCTTTACGCTCAGCCGCAGTGCGTGCAAAAGGAATCATTCCACCAACATAATTACAAATCTGATCTTTATGAAAGGGCTTTTCTCCATCGGCCGTGATGTTCCATCCCAAGTACGTTCCAAGAGGCGCATCAAGCAATACGACGGGTACACCACCTAGTTCGTTGCCATCTAGATTCACCTTAGGAGCGAACATTTTTATGACTTGTTTGATGGGTGGTGGGGCATTTGTCGGGATGCCAGAAACATCTAACGCATTGAACTGAGGGCCCCAGTCATAATCCAACACACTCATGATGAAATCAGGTTCAGGAACCGTGGGACGTAAGCCTGGCAAAGTTGGGAAGCCGATATCTTTCTTATTAGCCAAAGCGAGGGTGCCACTTTGTTCGCCTGGTTTTGGAGCAAGTGTTGGATAGCGGCTAGGAGGTGGTTCGGTACCTTTCATGACCCAGTTTCGAAAATGTACGCGAATCGCATTGACCGTCTCAGTGTGCGGAACAGGATTGGCAGGCAAAATGCCAACCCCAAAATTATTTCCTGGACAGACGGCTGGCGTTTTCGGCAAGCCTACACCGGGCAGACTTGTGTCAAAACCGCCTGCACCACCACCGTGATGACTGCTGGCAATGTAATAACGCCTGACGGTGTTTGGAAGCGGAAGGTCTTGTTTACCATCGGTACCCACCCACTCCGGTGTGAGCTTGAGTGCCCAAACCTCGGCAGAACCGAAATGCTCAACAATTTTTGGACAGGTTTTGGATGCAGTGCAGCGATCTAGAATACCCGCAGCAGGTAAACCTCGGATAGGGTCTGGATGAGGGAGCCACCATTGCGGTCCTTCACTACCTGCTTGATAAAGTTCAAGCACGCCATCGGCTTGTGCCCAGCGAAAGTTCAGCGCGATGCGACGTCCGGCAATGATCGGCCACATTCCATCATGCACGATGCCTCCGTGTTCTGCTTGGTTAAAGCCAAGGTGAAGCCAGCCTCTTAGGAAATTTCCCGATTGAGAAACACCCCTGCCAATACTGTGTTTAGGTATGCCAGCAACTGGGTTAGTGGTTCCTGAATCATCTTTAGATGCATTTTTGAAAAAGTCACCAACATCTCGCCAAGCGGCAAAGCCGATTCCTAAAACGTAAGGATCAGCAGCAGTAAAAACGACCTGGTACAGACGTTTGGGATCAAAGCCGTCTTTTAAGCAAATCTGCGTAGCATCGGGTGTGCCAGGAAATGGCGTTTTGTCATCGCATTTGCCCCAAGCCCAAGCTGAGTCGGGGATGCGAATCTCATCCATGACTTGCCCGTGCATGCCTTCGCCGCCCCTGGAGGTCAGTTTTGATTTTGATGTGTCAAGTGAAATGGGCTTGTAAGGAACCGGATTGCTTTGCACGATCAGTGGTTGTGATGCCTTGCCGGAACGATTGACGATCCGCCCAAATACTTCGCCCGTCACAGGATCACCATTGGGTAGGCGTGCGACGGGGACTTCAAGAAACTGACCCGTCTTGGCGGAATTAACAGGACGCACGCGCGTGTTGCCACTATTGTCACCTTGCCAGGCACTTGCTAGAAAAATGTCACCTAGCTCCTGTTCTCTCGGGGAAAAAGGATAGACACGACCGCGATTGGGTACATCATGCCAGAGCAATCCACTAGCCTGACTCAGATCGACGGGTTTGTGCATCACAAAGGAGGCCACATATCGAACCTTGCCATCTGGACTCTTGGCGAGTTCGATATCTTGAATGAGTGCATTTTGTGGCAGCTTGGGATCGAGCTCGCCAAACGCTCGTCCAGCGATTGTTTCATAAGCAATAGGGCGGATCCCATCGACAGCAGGTTTAGCCATCGGCGTCACTTCATCAATCACAATTTTTGTGACGCGCGCCTCCGACGATGTAGCGCCTAATAGGCCAAGAGTGCTGGCGAGTAGTGCTGTACAAAGTATTCTTTTTTTGCTTTTGGATTCCATACTGTCTCCTTGGTATTGTTATTGGGTGATTTGATCCAACTCCAACAGCTTTTCTAAAAAAAGTGCTTCGCCATGGTTGATTTTCTCGTGCCACACCTGGCCTGACTCTTCGTTCGTAAAATCAGTCACATATTTGTACGAGAGCCACGGTATTCCGTGCGCATGGGCCACCGTGGCGATCGCGAAGAGCTCCATATCCACCACGTGGACGCCTTGCTCTTGTAGCCAAGGATCTTTTGTGGTCACAAAGCTATCGCCTGTGCCGCAAGTATGTGTGCCTTGGTGCGAAAAATATTCGTATGGACGTTCACAAAAAGGCACACGTCCGCGAGGCGAGAGTGGCTCGGCGATCATGTCACGTTGCACCACGCGCTTGATCTCAAGTAGGCCTGAAACGTCTTCACTGACCGCACCGACTGTGCCAAAGTTTACGATGAGGGATGGACGTGTCTGTTCGATCGCTTCAAGCGCAGTGATCGTGGCATTGATCTTGCCAATGCCTGTATAAAAAACCTGAACGCCTGAGGGCATGCTCGAATGATCAAGCTCGGCACGCAGCGCGGTCAGAACGATCAGGTTTGTGTGCATGATGTCGGGGTATGTGAGTACTCAATGCTTGGCTAGAGATGAATTAGTCTTTCTTGGGCCAGAGTACCATTTGTGTGCAACGAAAAATCGCAATTTTCTTGTCTGTTGCAGCATCCGTGACGACCGCGTCCCAAACTTGGGTATTACCGCCGAGGTGTTGTGCTGTTGCAGTGCAGCGAATGATGGCGCCTTCGCCTCGAACAGTCCCTAGATGGTTGCTTTTGAGCTCAATGGTTGTAAAGGACACCGCACCCTCGGGCAGGTGGGCAATAGTGGCGTATCCGCAGGTCGTGTCGGCCAGAGCGATGACGCTAGCGGCATGCAGATAGGTGTTGGGGGCGAAATGGACTTTGCGCAGCTTCATCTGGCTCTTGAGCGTCCCCTCGGAGAGTTCCAGCATCTCGACCCCCATCAGGCCAGGTAGGTTTTCACCGCTGCGTTGATTGAGTTCGTCGACAGTGATCGTGGGGCGAAGCTTGGGCATACAACAGATTCCTGAGGGTGAGAGGGTTGAATTAACGTAAGATTATGCCGTAACTGAACGCTAATCATCTGTATGGATCGCCATGACTAAGACTTCTTCTTCTACTTTGCGCCCTGGCCCTGAATATGAAGCGCATGTGCGCCAAGGCTTTTCGCAGTCCAGGCTCGAGCGTCTTGGCCTCTCCATCGAGGAGCAGATCGCCACCGGAATTTTCCCCGGCGCCGTCACCATGGTGCTGCGCAATGATGAGTGCGTTCACTTCGAAGCCTACGGACACCAAGACGCCGCCTGTACGATTCCGATGGCGCGTGATTCGATTTTTCGGCTAGCCTCGATGACCAAACCCCTGGTGACGGTCGCGGCGATGATGTTGGTCGAGCGAGGACGTTTTAATCTGTATGACCCCATTACGAACTGGCTTCCGGAGCTTAAAGATCTCAAGGTCGAGACGCCCGAGGGCGATGTACCATTGATTCGTCCCATCACGGTTCAAGATTTGATGCGACACACAGCTGGCTTTGTGCATGGTGATCGGGCTCAGTCACCCCGGATCAGAAAGCTGTATGACGAACTGCAGATTGAAGCCAACAAGAAAGATATCCTCGGCGATCAGATGCTCAAAAATCTGGGCACTATCCCACTCGCGAGTCAGCCCGGCACGCACTGGGAGTATTCGATCGCAGTTGATGTGTTGGGACTGTTGCTCGAACGCGTTGAAAACAAGACGCTTGAGGAGATTCTCAACGTATTGTTGATTAAGCCTCTAGGCATGAAAGACACCTCATGGTGGCTGGAGCCTGAGCGTATCGGCAGACTCGCCGAGGCGCCTGACTCGGATCCGCTCAAAGCCAAAATGCTCATTGCGTATCGTCAAACCACCAACCCCGTGAGCCGTACCTATCTTCGAGGTGGGGCGGGTCTGCTTGGTACGGCTGCGGACTACATGCGTTTTTTGCAGATGATGCTGCGTGGAGGTGAGCTTGATGGCAGGCGTTATTTATCACGTCGCACGGTCGAATTCATGTGCTCCGAGCATACGGTGGGAATGACGGGCTCGACCCATGCCAATACCGGGCCCGGTTACGGTTTTGGACTTGGCTTTGCAGTCCGGCTCAATCAGGGCATGTGCTGGGTTCCCGGCTCTCTCGGTGAGTCCCTCTGGTCTGGCGTTTGGGGAACCAGCTTTTGGCTGGACTACAAGGAAAATCTGACTGCACTGATTTTGACTCAAGGTCCGAGCCATAAAATTCAAAGTCGTATGCTTTACAAGACTTTGGTTTATTCGGCGCTGGTAAAGTAATCAAGATGAGTCTAGACGCAAAAGAATTTGCCTCCAATCAGCCCCTTGATCCCGCGCGGGTGCAGGCGCTGGCCGCAGCAGTCTATCGCAGCATCGGTGTGCCCGAACAGGAAGCATGGCTGGCTGCGGACACCTTGGTTCAGGCCGACTTATGGGGCCACCAATCGCACGGTATGTTGCGGCTAGGTTGGTATTACGCTCGTCTGGAGTCGGGCGCCATGAAAGCGCACACGCAGACAACGCTCGAAGTCGACGCGGGTGCGGTTGCAGTGATGGACGGGCATGATGGTGTGGGTCAGGTCATCACGCGCCGCGCTGTCGATGAAGCAGTCACCCGCGCACGCAAGCACGGTGTCGGGATTGTTTCGATACGCAATTCCAATCATTTCGGTACGTGCATGTATTACACGCGTATAGCGGCTGAACAAGGCTGCATCATGATGTTGATGAGCAATGCAGGACCCAATATGGCGCCGTGGGGCGGTTTAAAAAAGAAGATCGGCACTAACCCCTGGTCGATCGCGGTACCGGGTGGCGCCTACGGACCTGTTGTCATGGATATGGCGAACTCTGGCGTGGCGCGAGGCAAAATCTATCTCGCTAATAAACGGCGCGAGTCGATTCCTGACTATTGGGCGGTCGATGCGCGCGGTCGTCCCACGACAGATCCCAAAGAAGCCTTGGAGGGTTTTATCCTTCCGATGGCGGGTCACAAGGGCTATGTAATGGGTGTGATGGTGGATATTTTGTCCGGCGTTTTATCGGGCAGCCAGTTTCTCGATACGGTTCATGGACCCTATGATCCGACCAACCGCAGCGGCGCAGGTCACTTTATGGTGGCCATGAATGTTGCAGCCTTTCAGCCGTTGAGTGAATTTGAACAACGGATCGATGTGTACATTCGTTCATTAAAAGATGTCCCTTTAGCCCAAGGGCATGAGCAAGTCTACTACCCGGGTGAAATGGAAAAACTGGCCGATTTTCACAATCGAAAACAAGGTCTGCTCCTGCCGGAGGATACGCTGTCAGATGTATTGCGTGTCGCCAGGCATGCCGGTGTGTTGAAGTAAAAAGAGCGTTCAAATAAACGAAGAGGTGGAGATCATGGAATTCAGTATTCAGCACGCCAAAGACAAACCCTTTACGCACGATGGTTTGCGCGAGTATTTTGACTATCGCGATCTAGGGATTTTCGAGGCGACCAAGGGTGCCGCTGTGATGCATGTGATCCGCGCCAGCAAAGGGAGTAACGCGACGGGTGAATGGCATCGCCATGAGTTGGACTTTCAATTTGTTTATGTACTCAAAGGCTGGGCGATTTTCGAGTACGAGGGTCACGGCGAACACAAACTGGTCGAGGGAACGTGCGTGCATCAGCCGCCCAATATTCGCCACCGCGAGATTTGTCATTCGGATGATTTTGAAGTGCTTGAAATTGTATTGCCTGGGACATTTAAAACGGTTGCGCTGTGAGCTTCACGCGGCGTCGTTGGCTTGGCGCCATGAGTGGCGTTGGCATGATGGGTGCAGCGGGCGTGACCGGAGTGATGGGTTACTCTGGGCCAAGCTCGGCACAAGTCCGCAAAGAGGCGAAAGGGGAGAAAGGGGTGAAAGACACCATCAAGCCCTCTGATCCTCCCACCGCAACGATCATCAATCCAAAAACAGGCCGGTCGATCAAGTTGCGCATCCGTCTGCCGGCATTGGTCGCTCCCACAGGATTAATTTTATATTCGCCTGGATTAGGGAGCGGCATTTCCAATGGTCAAGCCTGGTGTGAGGCTTGGCGCCAAGCGGGTTATTTGGTCGTGACCCTAGCGCATCCGGTGACGGATGATTCTCTTTGGCGCACAAGCGACAAGCAAAGTTTTAAAACCAATATGCAACAGGCACTCGCAGGACCACAATATGGTTTGCGCGTATCCGACTGCAGCTTTGTGTTGGATCATTGTCTAAAGTCTGCCGAGCTCGCGCCCTATATCGATCCCAGTAGAGTGGGTTTGGCCGGTCATTCCTATGGTGCCCTGACTGCGCAGACGATCGCGGGCCAACCCCTTGGTACCAATAGTATGCGCGATCCCCGGATCAAGGCAGTGATCGCATTTTCACCGGGCGCGACCTCGCTCGAGCGGGCACGATCGATGTCCAAGGTTCCGATTCCTTTTTTTTGCATCACGGGTGATCACGATCAGTTTGTGACGTTTAAAAAGGATGGAGAGGCGATCAAGCTTGGCGTGAGCCTCGCAAATCGGGAGTTGGTCTACGCCAACTTGCCCGCAGGAAAAAAACTGCAGCTCAAATTACATGATGCCGACCATATGAGTTTTGCGGGCGAACCTGTAGATGCGCTACGCTTCAGTCGCGATATCAAGGTCACTGAATCTGCTCATCAAGCCCTTTGGGGGCGGGTGAGTCAGATGACAACCGCTTTTTGGGAATATTATTTGGCGGCACCGGATCATTCCGTGCCATCGACACAAGAGGCTTTCGAAGCGCGCCTGCGTGCCGTGCTCAGCCCAGGCGACGAATTAAAGTTTGGTTAACCAGCTTTGACTAAACATACGACTAAATTGATTTATTCTTATTGCTTGTCATGATTAAAATTTAACGTAGAGACTCATTATGAAAATTATTGTGCTGCCAGGTGATGGCATTGGTGTTGAAACTGTACCTGTCGCGGTCGATGCGCTTGAATTCATTTCAAAAAAATTCAAGTTGGACTTGTCCTTAAAGCACGATATCGCGGGTCACGAAAGTCTAAAAAAATACGGCACCACCATCCATCCTGGACTACTAGAGTCAGTCAAAAACGCCGATGGTCTGATTTTGGGACCCATGGCCACGTATGACTTTAAAGACGA
>JBILJA010000191.1:0-4099 GCA_044368775.1 Burkholderiaceae bacterium | reverse complement strand
GACGGAATGACTAAAGGTTTCCGCAGTGATACCCGTTCCATCTGAAATAATGAAAACAGTACGTTCGGAGGCGTTCATGGTCATTTCAGAAGGTCCAAAGACAGAGGCCAGAGTAGTATAATGCAGTGCAACATGAGCTAGTTGGATTGTCACCCCAAAACGGCCAAGGCCAGTTTGATGAGTACCCGTAAGCACCCGTAAACACTCGCATGCACGCATTTATAAAACATTGCTGCGTGACGAAACGCTGACCGTTCTCACCAAACTCGCTTTCTCACATTGTAAAAGGGTGACTTTCATGTCATATGTCGTGTCTTTTGAGCAGCTCCGCATGACGGATGTTGACTCTGTTGGAGGAAAGAACGCCTCTTTAGGCGAAATGATTAGCCAGCTTTCTGATGCGGGCGTACGTGTACCTGGCGGCTTTGCCACCACTGCGCAGGCCTTCCGTGACTTTCTGTCTGGCACTGGTCTCGATGTTCGTATTGCTGAGCGCCTTTCTACGCTCAATCCTGAGGATGTTCGCGAACTTGCCATGGCAGGGGGGCAGATTCGTCAGTGGATTGTTGAGGCACCTTTGCCAGACCAGTTGCACGCAGATATTAAAAAAGCGTTTGCCTTGCTAGATGCAGAGGGCAACGGTTCTTTTGCCGTGCGTTCCTCGGCCACAGCTGAAGACTTGCCCGATGCCTCTTTTGCGGGTCAACAAGAAACTTTTCTAAACGTTGTCGGCATTGACGACGTCATCGACAAAATTCGTCATGTTTTTGCATCGCTCTATAACGACCGTGCAATTTCCTATCGTGTTCACAAGGGATATGCGCATGCTGATGTCGCACTTTCCGCCGGTATTCAACGCATGGTGCGCTCTGACAAAGGCAGTGCGGGTGTGATGTTTACCCTCGATACCGAGTCGGGTTTCGAGGATGTCGTTTTTATCACTTCTTCTTACGGCTTAGGCGAAACGGTTGTGCAGGGAGCGGTCAATCCGGATGAGTTTTACGTCTTTAAGCCGACGCTTGCATCGGGGCATTATCCAATTGTCAATCGGCGTATCGGCTCCAAATTAGTCAAAATGGAATTTGATCCTACGCGAGCCAAAGGGCTGGCGGTTCGCACCGTGGACGTGCCTGTCTCCGAACGCAATCGCTTTTCACTCACGGATGATGAAGTCAACGAACTCGCGCGTTACGCGGTCATTATTGAAAAGCACTATCAGCGTCCCATGGATATTGAATGGGGACGCGATGGGGTCGATGGCAAAATCTATATCCTCCAAGCACGCCCTGAGACAGTCAAGTCGCAGCAAGGTCACAGTGATATCCAACATCGCTACAAGTTAAAAGCCACGGGTAAAGTGATCGTGACGGGTCGCGCGATTGGTCAGAAGATCGGTTCAGGGCCTGTCCGTATCGTTAGCGATCTTTCTGAAATGGACAAAGTGCAGGCTGGGGATGTGTTGGTCACAGATATGACGGATCCTAATTGGGAACCCGTGATGAAACGTGCCTCAGCCATCGTAACGAATCGGGGTGGCCGCACTTGCCATGCCGCCATCATTGCTCGGGAGCTTGGCATACCCGCTGTCGTAGGCTGCGCAGATGCGACCGATCGCTTAATAGAAGGACAGCAAGTCACCGTTTCTTGCGCAGAAGGTGATGAGGGCAGAATCTACGATGGATTGATCGAGACTGAAATCGAAGAGGTCCGACGCGGTGTGATGCCAGAGGTTGGCCTCAAAGTCATGATGAACGTCGGCAACCCACAATTGGCCTTTGACTTTTCTCAGATCCCTAACCACGGTGTTGGTCTGGCTCGTCTTGAGTTCATTATCAACAACAATATTGGCATCCATCCCAAAGCCGTTCTTGACTATCCAAACGTCGATGCCGAGCTCAAAATCGCAGTCGAGTCGGCGGCACGTGGCCACTCCAGCCCACGCGCTTTTTTTGTTGACAAGCTTGCGGATGGCATCGCAACGATTGGTGCTGCGTTTTATCCCAAGCCCGTCATTGTTAGATTGTCTGATTTCAAGTCGAATGAATATCGTAAGCTTGTAGGAGGTTCGCGCTATGAGCCCGAAGAAGAAAATCCAATGCTGGGATTTCGTGGCGCCTCACGATATATTTCCGCAGATTTTGCGGAGTGCTTCAAAATGGAGTGTGAAGCGCTAAAGCGCGTGCGCGAAGAGATGGGGCTCACGAACGTCGAAATCATGGTGCCTTTTGTTCGAACTGTTAAGCAAGCCGAACGCGTGATTCAGCTCTTGGCTTCTCACGGCTTGGTGCGGGGTCAGCATGGCTTGCGGATCATTATGATGTGTGAGGTTCCCTCAAACGCAATCTTGGCTGAACAGTTTCTCGAGCATTTTGATGGGTTTTCAATTGGCTCGAACGATATGACACAACTGACGTTAGGACTTGATCGTGATTCTGGAATGGAGTTACTCGCCCTTGACTTTGACGAACGTGATGAGGCTGTCAAATTCATGCTCCAACGCGCGATTCAGGCGTGTTTGAAGGCCGGCAAATACGTAGGCATTTGTGGTCAAGGTCCTAGCGATTATGCGGATTTTGCGATCTGGCTGAAAAACGAAGGAATTTTGTCAATGTCGCTCAATCCAGATACCGTTGTTGACACTTGGAAAAAGCTTGCGGGATAGACTTGTCTAAAGAATGTTGGGCCCCTTGGTCGAGAAGGGGCCTCTTTTTTTGAGTGCTGCGATCTGATTAATCTTTTGTTCTCGTGTCGTGTTTCATCAGACGCTCTTTTTCACGTGCCCAGTCTTTTTCTTGGGCCGCATCTCGCTTATCGTGAAGTTTTTTACCTTTACCAAGTCCGAAGTCGAGCTTGATGCGACCGTTCTTAAAATGTAGATTAATAGGAACGAGTGCATAGCCGCGTTGTTCTACTTTGCCAATCAACTTGCTGATTTCTTCGGCTTTGAGCAAAAGCTTTCGTGTCCGCATTGCGTCCGGATGGATATGCGTGGAGGCAGAATGTAAAGGGCTGATGTGCATACCCAGCAACCAAAGTGCGCCGTCAAGAACCACAACATAGCTTTCTTTAAGTTGGGCTCTACCGGCGCGAATGGCTTTGACTTCCCAGCCCTGAAGCACGAGACCTGCCTCAAAACGCTCTTCGATGGTGTAGTCGTGAAAAGCCTTCCGGTTTTCAATAATACTCATAAGATCCCTGCGTCACTGACGCATATGCAACAAAAACAACCGGTATTGGATTTCTAAGAAACAAAACTGTTACTAAACACTCAATCATAACGAAAAATAGTTAAAATTCTGGTTACTAAATTTATCAAAAAATTACAGACATTAAGCTTAAGCCTTCAGACGCTCAGCGATAAAGTCGACATCGGGTAGTCATGGTTTTTTCCTCGCTGTTCTTTTTATATCTGTTTTTGCCGGTCTGCCTCATTATCTACTATTTGATAGGCTCAAAGATCGGTCGACGCACGGTTCATGGCGGATTAACAGATCATAGCCATGCTACTCGAGCTCAAAATCTAATCTTAATTGCGTCCAGCTTCTTTTTTTACGGCTGGGGAGAACCGATATGGGTAGTTCTACTCTTACTGAGCTCTTCAGTGGGGTGGGTTGTTGGACTGTGGATAGAACGTTGCAAAACGGTTTTTGGAAAAAAAATCGCCGTTACATTTGCTGTATTGGCGAACTTAGGTTTACTAGCCGTTTTCAAGTACAGCGACTTTATTGTTGAAAACATAAATTATGCTTTTATCACCGGTCTCGATAACCCCGGTTTCGCACTACCGATCGGTATCTCTTTTTATACCTTTCAAATTCTTTCATACGTTGTCGATATTTATCGCGGCGAGGTCAGGGCGCAAAGAAAATTTCTAGATTTTCTTTTGTATGTCAGCCTCTTTCATCAGCTTGTAGCAGGTCCGATTGTGCGTTATGTGCACATCGCCAGTGAGATTAATCACCGCGTCCACACCTGGAGCGACTTCAGTCTCGGACTTCATCGTGTATGCGTGGGTCTCTTTAAAAAAGTGTTTATCGCGAATGTAGCCGGGGAGTGGGCTCAGCGCACGCTTGGCGGAGATTTGTCCACCTTGTCAGTT